>CAWLAW010000001.1:0-37391 GCA_963854885.1 Gammaproteobacteria bacterium
TTGTCACGCAACAATTTTAGATACGGTGTAATGTCCATAAGCTACCGGAGCATTCCGCTTTTTTCTTCGGACTCTTCGAGAGAAAGATGATCAAGGCCTTCCAATTTATCGCCGCCCTTCGCCGCTTTGCCTTCTAATTTAATTCGTAGTCGCAGTTCATTCATTGAGTCGGCGTTGCGCAGCGCATCCTCATAGGTCACGAGATCTTCTTCGTATAAGTTAAATAACGCCTGATCGAACGTTAACATGCCGAGCTCGTTGGACTTCGCCATAATGTTCTTGATTTCATGCACCTCACCTTTAAGCACGAGGTCGGCGATTAAAGGGGAATTCAACAGAATTTCTATGGCAGCGACGCGACCTGCCCCGTTAACATGTTTCAGCAGGCGTTGTGAAATTATCCCCTTCAAGTTCAGCGACAAATCCATTAATAACTGGCTGCGACGCTCTTCGGGGAAAAAGTTGATTATCCGATCGAGTGCCTGGTTTGCGCTGTTCGCGTGCAAGGTTGCCATCGCGAGGTGACCAGTCTCCGCGAAGGCGATACCGAATTCCATTGTTTCGCGGTCGCGAATTTCGCCAAGTAATATGACATCTGGGGCTTGGCGTAATGTGTTCTTCAGCGCGATTTCCCAATCATCGCAGTCGACCCCAACTTCGCGTTGCATCAAGATGCAGTTTTTATGCGGGTGTACATACTCGATCGGGTCTTCGATCGTGATAATGTGGCCGTAACTATTCTCGTTTCTATGGTTAATCATCGCTGCTAGCGATGTCGATTTACCGGAGCCTGTACCGCCAACCATTATCACAAGGCCGCGTTTTGTCATGGCGATGTCTTTCATCACCACGGGAAGGCCTAATTGATCTATCGTCGGCACTTCCGTTTCAATCGTCCGTAATACCATCCCGGTATATGACTGTTGAACGAAAGTATTAACACGAAATCTTCCTATACCGGCTGGCGCAATGGCGAAATTACATTCTTTTGTCGCTTCAAATTCTTTGAGCTGGCGATCATTCATAATCGCATAAGCTAATGCTTTCGAGTTCTCAGACGTCAGTTTTGTTTTCGAAACAGGGGTGACTTTACCGTCTATTTTAATCGCTGGCGGGAAATCGACGGTGATGAATAAATCGGAGCCCTTTTTATCGACCATGAGCTTGAGCAAGTCGCGCATGTACTTAATCGCTTGTTCGCGTTCCATATTAGGCCTCTTCTAACCTTCAGTGGCGACGATGGTGGATTATATATTGTCCTTATTCGTTGCCTTCGACTGCGCTTCGCTGCGCGAAACGGAGCCCTTTTTCACCAATTCCGCAAGGCACTGGTCTAAGGTCTGCATGCCAAACTGCTGCCCCGTTTGAATAGCAGAATACATCTGCGCGATTTTATTTTCACGAATTAGATTTCGAATAGCGGGGGTACCCATCATAAT
Organism: Gammaproteobacteria bacterium; assembly: GCA_963854885.1. Lineage (GTDB taxonomy): Bacteria > Pseudomonadota > Gammaproteobacteria > UBA11873. Next base: position 1,440 of record CAWLAW010000001.1, read on the forward strand.
TTCATGAGCTGCAATTCTGCCACCGCCATTTTTCTTCATTAGGGTCTGCGAGATCACAGCGCGCAAACTCTCCGAGAGCATCGCTCTGACCATACTTTTTTCTTCTGCTGGGAAAACATCCACGATACGGTCGATTGTTTTCGCTGCCGAGCTTGTATGCAATGTGCCAAATACCAAGTGGCCGGTTTCAGCAGCCGACAAGGCCAATCGAATCGTTTCTAGATCGCGCATTTCACCGACCAAAATCGTGTCTGGATCTTCTCGCAAGGCTGAGCGCAGCGCTTCGTTGAAGCCCAACGTATCGCGATGGACTTCGCGCTGGTTAATCAGACATTTCTTGCTTTGGTGAACAAATTCTATCGGATCTTCGATAGTTAATATGTGACCATATTCGGTCTCATTCTTATGATTGACCATCGCCGCCAAGGTCGTAGATTTTCCGGAACCGGTGGGTCCCGTGACTAGCACGACGCCGCGCGGAATTTCCGAAATTTCTTTGAATATGTTTGGAGCACCTAGGTCCTCAAGACTTAGAATCTCCGATGGAATTGTTCTGAAAACAGCTCCGGAACCGCGATTTTGATTGAACGCATTGACCCGGAATCTGGCCAGCCCAGGGATTTCGAACGAAAAGTCACATTCCCAAAATTCCTCATAATCCTTGCGCTGTTTATCGTCCATGATGTCGTATACGAGATCGTGGACTTCGGTATGGTCCATGGACGGCACATTAATCCGTCGTACATCCCCATCGACTCGGATCATCGGTGGTAGCCCGGCTGATAAATGTAAATCCGAACAACCATTTTTCACGCCGAAGGCGAGAAGCTCACCAATATCCATAGCACCCCCTGAAAGACGCGTGTGTTTGTTGCTCAGGCAACCGTCGAAATTGAATTGAGAGGTCACCGGATATCTGCTTGACCTTAGCGGCCCAAAGGCCGCTCAAGTACTCACCTAGATTCAAACTTTAGCAAGTAACTACCCGTATTGTCGTGCAAAATCCACTACAATCCTGTCAAGCAGTATAACCCAGGCGACGACCCAGCGCATGATTTACACGATCGACCACTATGAGGATATATTGCGCCGCATTAGTTGTGCCGCCGTCGCAGCCGGTCGCAATGCGCAAGATGTGGAGTTGTTAGCGGTAAGTAAACACCAATCTGTAAATGCGATCCGCCAACTCGCCGGGTACGGGCAGCGAAGCTTTGGAGAAAATTATCTCCAAGAAGCCGAATCTAAGATAATTGAGCTTGCCGAATTGTCCTTGCAGTGGCACTTCATAGGGCAATTACAGTCGAACAAAACACGCGTAGTCGCGCGTTTGTTCGATTGGGTGCATAGCGTCGATCGATTCAAAATTGCCCAACGGTTAGATGCACAACGACCGGAAGCGGCACCGCCATTAAACATCTGCGTCGAAGTAAATATCAGCGGTGAGACCTCGAAAGGCGGAATCGCCCCAACCGAGGTCCCAGATTTCATTGCGGCCTTGGCGTCTTTTCGTCGACTCCGCGTGCGCGGGTTGATGGCGTTGCCGTCGCCAGCGGCAACGATTACCGCGCAACGGAGATCATTTCAAAGACTTAGCGAAGTACTCGTGGCGCTTAAACAACCACAGTTGAGCTGTTTATCGATGGGTACTTCTGCCGATTTTGAAGCCGCTATCGCTGCGGGTTCAACAGTCGTGCGCATTGGTACGGCGTTGTTCGGGCCGCGCGATTAGTTGTTCGCGCGACTCGAGTTCGTTATTTAACTATCACCTAATTCCGAGTAACGTAATCGTCTATGGAAAAGCACATCCTGAGTATCGGCGGCGGCAATATGGGTCGCGCAATTATTGGCGGCTTATTAGCAAAAGGCTATCCGCCGGAACGCCTTTGCGTGGTCGAGCCTAACGAAAATGCTCGGACGCTCGTCACTGAGCAATTTGGCGTATCCGTCAGCGCCGCATGTCGAGAAATCCGCGACGAGGAAATCGTATTGCTTGCCGTCAAACCTCAGATTATGCAGGATGTAGTCACTCAATTAGCCGGTTTAATAACGGGAAAACGGCCGTTATTTATATCGATTGCGGCCGGAATTACAACTAACCAGATTAGTCGTTGGCTGGATGCCGTGGTCCCGATCGTCAGAGTTATGCCAAATACACCCTCGCTGGTTGGACGCGGTGCAGCAGCCTTATTTGCGACCGCGCAAACCCGAGATCATGAAAAAGTAGCCGCAGAATCGGTAATGGCAGCCGTCGGGCTGGCTGAGTGGGTAGCCGATGAGGCGTTACTCGACGTGGTTACTGCACTGTCTGGGAGTGGTCCCGCGTATTTCTTTTTATTTATGGAGTTGATGGAAGAAATCGCTGTAGAGCTTGGACTCGAGCGCTCGATTGCTCGCAAACTCACGATTGAGACCGCACTAGGGTCGGCAGAACTCGCACGAAACTCGACTCAAACGCCGGGTGAGCTACGTCAGCATGTCACTTCTCCGGGTGGAACGACGCAACGCGCGCTCGAGATCCTGGACGGCGGCGATATAGCGGGGTTAATGCGCAAGGCGCTACGCGGAGCGCACAGTCGCTCGATTGAACTCGCGGCGGCCGCCGAGGAACCAGCATGAGTGGCGGTAGCTATTTCGCCAATGCCGGGGTCTTTTTGATCGATACGATGTTCGGCATCTACATATTGGCCGTCATGTTGCGATTTTTTTTACAACTCGTGCGCGCCGATTTTTACAATCCGTTGTGCCAAGCGATCGTCACGGTGACGAACCCGCCATTGAAACCGCTACGCCGAATCGTTCCACCTATGGGTAAAATAGACACTTCGTCGATCGTGCTGCTGCTTCTATTGCAAATAATCAGCAGTTATTTGGTGTTTTTCTTCCTCGGCGTAGGGCCTAATTTTGCGGGTGTCCTAATTAGCGCAGTCGCGGAACTCATCAACAAGGCAATTTATTTATTTATATTCGCGATTGTTATACAGATTGTCGTGAGTTGGATTTCACCAGGAACTTATAATCCAATAATTGGCGTTATCGACACATTGACTGCACCGATTATGCGCCCGGCGCGCAATGCCTTACCGCCCATGGGTGGTATAGACTTATCGCCAATGCTGGTGATCATCGGACTAACACTAAGTGCCATGCTCGTCGTTGCACCGTTACGAGACCTTGGACGATCGCTGCTCTAAATTATGACTATGCCTGATCAGATACCGGCCAACAGCGTCGGCGTCGTATCTTCGTCTAAACTCCATTTCCGCGATCCGCTCGACCTCGACTGCGGCGTTACGCTGCAAGAGTATGATTTAGTTTACGAATGTTACGGCGAGCTAAACGCCGAACGCAGTAATGCTGTGTTAATTTGCCACGCACTTAGCGGCGACCATCATGCAGCAGGGTACAATTCCGTCGACGAGGCGAAACCGGGTTGGTGGGATAACTGCATTGGTCCGGGCAAACCAATTGACACCAATATTTATTTTGTCGTCTCGTCTAATAACCTTGGTGGCTGTGCAGGTTCGACCGGTCCGTTGTCTATCAATCCGAGCGTCGGTACGGCCTACGGACCGGATTTTCCGATCGTTACTGTACGGGATTGGGTTGAAAGCCAATCTCGCCTCGCGGATGCACTTGGGGTTACACGCTGGGCTGCTGTCATGGGTGGCAGCCTCGGCGGCATGCAAGCCTTACAGTGGGCGATTGATTACCCCGACCGTGTCGCTCATTCGATTGTCATTGCTGCCGCCTCGAAACTCTCGACGCAAAACATTGCCTTTAACGAAGTCGCGCGGCAAGCGATCCGCTACGACACCAGTTTCCATGAAGGACATTACCTCGACCATGACGTGGTCCCCGAGCGAGGATTGATGCTCGCGCGCATGCTTGGGCATATTACTTATTTGTCTGACGACGGACTGCATGCGAAATTTGGCCGAGAATTGCGTGATGGAAAACTTAACTTTGGCTACGACGTTGAATTTCAGATTGAGAGTTATTTACGTCACCAGGGCCAAGCTTTTGTCGGGCGATTTGATGCCAACTCATACTTATTAATGACGAAATCTTTAGATTATTTCGATCCAGCGGCGCAATTCAACGATGACCTAACCGCAACACTAAAGCGCTGTACGGCGCAGTTCCTGGTCGTCTCATTTACCAGCGATTGGCGCTTCCCACCGACAAAATCGCGGGAGCTCGTTCGAGCACTACTAGATGCGGACAAAGATGTTAGCTACATCGATGTGGATTCAGAACAAGGTCACGACTCATTCTTGCTCGAATTTCCGGCTTACCACGACGTTTTACACAGCTATTTCGCGCGTATCGCTCGTGAGATCGACCAATGACCGCATTACATCCTGACCAAACAATCATTGCTGCCTGGATACGCTCTGGAAGTCGCGTTTTAGACCTCGGTTGTGGTGATGGACGATTGCTTGCCGCATTGCAACGAGAACAAGGGGCAAGTGGCTACGGCATCGAGATCGATCCGGAAAATATTGTGCGTTGCATTACCAACGGCGTCAACGTGGTGCAATCTAACTTAGACGATGGTTTGGCGGACTTTGACGACAATTCATTTGACTATGTGATCATGACTCAAACTCTGCAAGCCGTTCGTTACCCACATCACTTGCTACACGAAATGCTGCGGATCGGACGCGAAGGCATTGTCACCTTTCCGAACATGGGACACTGGAAATGTCGTGCTCAAATTGCCTTTGGGCGTATGCCCGTCACGCAGCACCTTCCCGACACGTGGTACAACACATCGAACATTCATATCTGTACGATCAAGGACTTCGAAGACTTTTGCGATCATGAGAATATAGAAATTCTACAAGGCACGGCGGTAGACGCGCAGCACCGAGGCGGGACGGCGATGCGTTTAATGCCTAATTTGTTTGGGGAAATCGCGTTATATCGATTCCGTCGGCGCCCGTAACGGAATCCTTGTGTGGCGGGTTATGGTCAATGGCAAACCAGAAAGTGCGCGCGAGTCTGCTATATTTATAGGCTATTCAAACTAATCTGAGGGCGGGCCCGGACATGCAGCGTTTTAAGTCTTTTGCCATCGGTTTAATTGCACTAGCCCTTGTTGCAGCGCCGTCATTTTCTGCTGCAGAGCGATCAGAAGAATTTGGCGAATTCCAAGTTCACTACAATGCGCTTACCACGGGACTGATCGAACCCAGTGTAGCGCGAGCTTACGGAATTATCCGCAGCAAACACCGCGCTCTAATCAACATTGCCGTTCTACGACGCGTAATGGGAACGCCGGCCAAACCGGTCCAAGCGGTGGTAAAAGTTGAGGCCGTGAATCTCAGTGCGCAGTTACGCTCGATAGAAATGCGCGAACTAAGTGACGCCGGTGCGATTTATTATATCGGGGAGTTTCCGATCAGCAACAACGACAATTTGACGTTTAACGTCGAGGTTACTCCTGACGGCTCTGAAACTGCGCACGCCATCTCGTTCAAACAAGAGTTCTTTACTGATTGAGCGTCCCGATCGATCCGAGCATTGGTGGCCTTACGCCGTGATAAAGTCTTCAATGTTAACGGCGTAATCCATTACCAAAGGGGCGTGATCGGAAAATCGCTTGTTTTTATAAATTGATGCGGCGGTCACTTTGTCTGCCATATTCGGCGTCACGATCTGGTAGTCAAGTCGCCACCCCACGTTGTTCGCCCATGACTGACCGCGATTTGACCACCATGTGTACTGATCCGGTTGATCATTAATAGCGCGAAATCCATCGACATAGCCGGCTTGTCCGAATAATTCGTCCATCCAACTTCTTTCTTCGGGCAGAAACCCAGAGTTTTTCCGGTTAGAGCGCCAATTCCTAAGGTCTATCTGCTTGTGCGCGATGTTCCAATCACCGCACAAGACATACTCTCTATCTTGCTTACGTCGTTGTTTTAACAGCGGCATGTAGAAATCTAGAAAATCGAACTTAACTTGCTGACGGACGTCGCCCGATGAACCCGATGGTAAGTACAACGAGGCGACGCTTAACTTACCAAAATCGACTTGCAGATATCGCCCTTCGTTATCGAATTTATCTTCACCAAGGCCATAAGTCACATTGTCCGGTTCGTGGCGCGAAAATACTGCCACGCCGCTGTACCCCGGTTTCACCGCATCCATGAAATAGGTATGCCAACCGCGTGGTGCGTGAACCTTTCGATCGAGTTGCACTATCTTCGCTTTTGTTTCCTGCAGACAAACAATATCTGCCCGTTGCCTGCTAAGCCATTGGTAGAAACCTTTTTTGTGAGCAGACCGAATACCGTTACAATTCAGCGAAATAATTCTCATGGATCGTTTAGTCATCTATGCAAACTTGGCGACTAACCCGATCGCCAGCGTTAGAGGTGCCGCGATGAGCACATCGCGCCGTAGGCCACCAGTGTAACCCCGAGACTTTCCACGAGCGAGGCTCGTCGATTAAATAGAGCGATACCAGCATGGAAGATTATCAAAGAGAATTCATTGAGTTCGCATTGCATCACGAGGTGTTGCGCTTCGGGGATTTCACCTTAAAGTCGGGGCGCCAGAGCCCGTACTTTTTTAATACGGGTTTGTTCAACTCGGGGGCCGCTCTTAGTCGACTCGGCGAATTTTACGCTCGCGCCATTGTCGCTAGCGGCGTTGAGTTCGATTTACTCTATGGTCCGGCGTACAAAGGGATCCCCTTAGGTGCGGCCATAGCGATCGCTTTCTCACAGATGTTTGACCGCGATGTACCGTTTTGCTTCAACCGTAAAGAAACAAAAGATCACGGCGAGGGTGGCGATACATTGGGTGCCCCGTTGAGCGGCAAGGTGTTAATTGTCGATGACGTCATTTCCGCAGGCACCTCGGTAGGCGAATCAATGAATATTATTCAACGAGCGGGCGCGAGCGCGGCCGGGGTGATGATTTCTTTGGACCGTCAAGAACGCGGACAAGCGGACGTTTCCGCTATTGACGAGGTTCGACAGCGCTTTGGAATTCCCGTTTATAGTATTTTGACAGTTGTTAACATCCTCGAATTTCTCGACAAATCGCACAAAATGGACGAACAAGTGCGCGCAATTACGGCCTATCGTGACAAATATGGTGCATGATTCAGAATTCGTTCACGCACGGCGTCTATACTAAATTGCGGTAGAAAAGAAAAATTTTCAGAAATCTCTTGAGTTTGAAAAATGATTGAGACAACGCTTCAAAATTGGTTGCTGCCCAAGCCATTACTAATGGTCTTTTTCGCTGCGAGCGTGTTTAGCACAATGCCCGCAGAAGCCAAAATCAAATGCTGGAAGAACCACGAAGGAGTCCGCGAATGCGGCCATTCCGTACCGCCAGAATTTGCGCAGCAGGGCCACCAAGAATTGAGCGAAGGCGGTGTGCGTAAAACGCAGACGCAACGTGCGAAGTCGTTAGAGGAACTGGAAACCGAACAAGCGGCCGAAAATGTGAAGCTTGCGGAAGAAAAATTGCGCGGCGAGCAAGCCGTTTTAGATCGGGTATTACTGGATACATTTAGTTCCGAAGACGACCTTTTACTGGCGCGAGACGGCCAGATGGCTCATCTAGAATCGCAAATAAAGTTAACCGATAGTCATATCGCCAAGCTCAAGAATAACTTAGAAGACCTAATACAAGATGCCGCCAACCACGAACGGCGTGGCAAACAACCTCCCGAGAAACTTATTACGCATATAACCAGCCTGCGTGAGCAAATTAGTGATAACGCAAAGTTCATTGAAACGAAGCGGCTCGAGCAGGCGCAATTGACTGCAAAATTCGAAGCGGATATTTCTCGTTTTCGGAGGCTAAAGGGCGGGAATTAAATAATTCGAGGAACTAAGGACTGCAAAAATACTTATCGAATTACGACGCAATGGAAGAGCTCGCAATCATTGGCCATTGTTCCTGCCAGTGCGAACTCGGCAGTACACGAAATTCAGATCGCACGTATTGAGCGATTCGCCCGCTCATTACTGCAACGAGCAGATTCGCCAACGGTGCCACACTCGCTCGAGCCTTAATCGACCCTGACGTAGCGGCTCGATGACGCAGAATCTCATTGAGTTGAGTTTCCAAACGCGCGAATATTTGTGCGACGCGCTGACGCAAACGGTCGTTTTCTCCTATCAACACCTCACCAGTAAGAATGCGCGAGATACCTGGGTTGCGTTCTGCGAACTTCAACACGACATTCGTTATCTGAAAACACTGCACATCAACCGATGGCTCGTCTTGGATAATACGATTAACAAGTCCAAAAATTGAGTTTTCGGTGAACTCAATCAAAGCATCAAACATTTGCGCTTTGCTGGCAAAATGTCGGTATAACGCCGCTTCGGATACGCCGACAGCTTTGGCCAGGCTTGCGGTCGTGATCCGGGAACCCGGTTTTGTTTCCAACTCGCTGGCAAGCACCTCAAGAATTTGTTGCTTACGGTTAGGTTTCACCGTCGTTCGATCAATGTCCCAATTCCCGAATCGGTAAACAGTTCGAGCAAAACTGAATGTTCTACCCGTCCGTCGATGATATGCGCCCGATTCACTCCGGCATTAACCGCGCCAAGTGCAGCCTCGATTTTCGGCAGCATCCCCTCTGTAATTGTTCCGTCCGCTATCAGCTCGCTGACTCTCTCGGCAGTTAGTCCGGTTAGCAATTCTCCGGTCTTAGATAAAAGCCCCGCGGTATTTGTCAGTAGTACCAGTTTTTCGGCGCGCATCACGGACGCTACTTTTCCAGCCACGAGATCTGCATTGATATTGTAAGACATCCCGTCCTCACCAATGCCAATCGGCGCGATAACCGGGATAAAATCGCCCAACGTAAGATAATCGAGAATACTTTTATTTATATCGATTACTTCCCCGACATGTCCGAGATCGATAATCTCGGGCGCATCTATTTCTGCGTCCCTTAATTTTCGCCGAAGTTTTCTTGCATAAATCAACGGCCCGTCTTTACCGCTCAAACCGATCGCTTTACCACCGTGAGAATTAATTAAACTGACGATCTCCTTATTGACCAAACCGCCGAGTACCATTTCGACGACATCCATGGTCTCCGCATCCGTAACGCGCATCCCGTCTACGAAGGTAGATTCTTTGCCCAATTTTGCGAGCAAGCTACCGATTTGAGGCCCACCGCCATGGATCACCACTGGATGAATCCCGACGAGTTTCATGAGTACGATATCGCGAGCGAATCCACTTTTCAGCGACTCGTCGACCATCGCGTTACCGCCATATTTTATAACTACCGTCTTCCCTTGGTAGCGCTGAATATATGGCAGCGCCTCGGTAAGGACATGAGCAATGTTTAGCGCGTTCGTTGATTTGATTGTCATCTGCTGAGTAAACCAGATACTAATATGGTGACGACTGTACAGCGTGCTGTTTTACGCAACATCGAGTGCGCTTTGCGGCGAGATGTTTAGAACGGGAGTTCCAGTCCACCGTCTACGTTGAGTAATAGCTGTCGAAATTTGCCCTTTATTTCTTCAAGCGCTGCGGCGTCGTCTCCTTCGAACCGGAGTACCAAACAAGGCGTCGTGTTCGACGCACGAATAAGCCCCCAGCCGTTTTCAAAATCGACCCGTAGTCCATCGATGGTCGTCGTATTCGCGTCGGCAAAATCTGCCGTCGAAAGTACTTTCTCCATAAATGGTGCATGCGCTTGCTCAGACATATCTAAGCGCAACTCTGGGGTCGCGACGCCGCCGGGAATTGCTGCGAATACCTCATCAGGGCTCTGCCCGGCATTGACTAAAATTTCTAATAACCGCGCCGCCGAGTACAAGGCATCGTCGAAACCGTACCAACGCTCTTTAAAGAATATGTGTCCACTCATCTCGCCAGCGAGTAACGCGCCGGTTTCTTGCATTTTGCTCTTGATTAGCGAATGCCCGGTGCGCGCCATAATCGCTTCGCCGCCGTTAGCTGTAATGTCGTCGGCAAGTGATTTTGAACACTTGACGTCGTAAATAATCTTCGCGCCGGGGTTTCTCGATAAAACGTCACGCGCGAACAATATCATTTGGCGATCTGGCCAGATGATATTGCCTTGACTATCTACCACCCCGAGTCGATCGCCGTCTCCATCAAACGCTAAGCCAAGATCGGCGTCTTCATCCTGTACGGCTTCGATGAGATCGACTAAGTTTTTCTCGTCACTAGGATCCGGATGGTGATTTGGAAAATCCCCATCAATTTCGCAATATAGCTCTATAACGTCGTGCCCGATGGCGCGCAAAATATGCGGCGCGGCGATCCCTGGGACACTATTTCCGCAATCTACGACAACCTTGAGTGCATTACCTAGCGTTACTGGAATCTCTTCGCTGATTCGCCGGATGTAGTCGGGAATAATTTCTGTTGATTGCATCGCGCCTTCGCCGGTCGTGAAGTCTTGGTCTTCTATACGTTGGCGAATTGCTTGGATCGCCTCTCCCGACAAAGTTTCCCCGTCCAAGACAATTTTTAGGCCATTATATTCTGGTGGGTTATGACTACCGGTGATCATTACGCCGCTATGTGAGTCAAGATAATGGGTAGCGAAGTACAAAACCGGGGTTGGGGTGAGCCCGATGTCCAACACGTCACGGCCAGAGTCGCGCAATCCTTCGATTAAGGCGTCGCGTAGTTCCCGGCTAGAATTGCGCCCGTCTCGTGCAGTTATTACACTTTGCTGACCGCGAGCGGCCGCTTCGGAACCGAGTGCTAGGCCAATTTGGTACACGCCTTCGACCGTTAACGATTCTCCCACCACCCCGCGAATGTCGTAACTGCGGAAAATGCTCGGATCGATTTGTTCTCTGGGCGGTAGCGAGTCCTCAGTAACTTCAATGCCGGGTAACTCGGGCGCGGTGATGTCGAACATCTCTGGAATTGTCGCGTCGTGGTCTTTTTCCGCCGGCGGTTTTGCGAATGTTGTTATGTCTTCGCCATCCAATCCTTCGGACATTGGAGATAACTTGCTCTCGGCTGCTGGAATTGCCCCGACTGCTCCTGGCAGCAGCTGTTCCAAACCAGGAAGGCTGCCTTCCAAAATGGCTTTAATCGCTCCTTGATAGGTTACGCCGCTGGACGAAAGAGACCGATTGAACCGAGCGCGTAAGAAAACGATAACGGCTATCGCTAATCCGGCTAGGACGACGACGGCGCCGCCAAGCAGTTTTACGATACTTGCGATATCGAATCCCGAGCCTTGCACGGCGCTACTCGATCGATAAGCGACAACCCATCTCGTGCCCTTAATTCCGGCGATTGCCGATGGGATTTTTTGATCACCATCGGTACCGATTTTCGCTAGTATCGATGGCGGACCTTTAGGAATCGGTTGACGAACTTCGACTACGTCACTGTCCGGCACAATTTCCCTGATGTCTTGCTTGATCAAACTCGCATCGAGACTCAAGTGAAGAAAACCAACCGCCGGCCCGCTTAACGGGACGCGTTGAATCATGACAATGTGTTCGTTTTTCGTACCGCTTAAGTGCAGTTCAACGTCTACATCTTCTTCAGTTTGTGCCGCACTTTGCAGCATGTCGACGGACGCGAAAGTCAGCGGCGGCATTGAATTTGGGTCGATGTGATCAGCGCCCGGCGGCAACATTCTGAGCAACAATGCAGCAGGTATATCTGGCTGTTCGCGCGCAGCAACTAGAGTACGCACGGTCTTTGCGGACGTCAACGCTGCAACAATTGCGGGTTTTTGCGCCAGGGCCTTAAGCTTGAGCCGCTGAGGCTCGACTACGGCGCCGAGTTGACGCGCCAAAGATTCAGCGTAACGCTGATTTTCGTCCAGCTGAAGGTCGCGTTTTTCAGCGGCGATTTTCTCGCTGAATGATGATACACCGACATAGATCCCGATGAGGACCAGGGCGCCAGTAACGCTCAGCACGGCAGTCGGCTTAAACGCCTGGATGATCTCTGACAATGCGGCGAGTTTAATCATTGCGCTGAATAAACGTTGTTGGTTTGGCGGTCATAGGAAAATCGATGGTTAGGACGGCCGTTGGCCGAAACAAGTTGCGATCAGGCCAACCAATTGATTAGCAATAATTTCCTTCGGGGCTTTCGCCAATAATTTCTGTCCGCCGTTCCATAGCACGTGTAGTTCGTTGTCGCTGCTTTCAAATCCCGACCCTTCCACGCCGACTATATTGGCCGCGATCATATCCAAGGACTTTTTCTTAAGCTTGGATTGCGCATGTTCCAACAGGTTTTCTGTCTCCGCGGCGAACCCAACTGCAAATGGTGGTGAGGGCCGCTGCGTGACGCTCCGCAGTATATCTCTTGTCGGTGTTAGAGTCAGGTTCAACGTCTGTTCGCTTTTCTTGCGTTTTTGTTTGACCGGTTCTTCGATGCGATAGTCCGCGACCGCGGCGCAACCAATAAATATGTCAACGGCGTCTATCTGACTTATTACCGCTGCGTACATCTCCTCTGCAGATACGACCGGCTCTGCGCGGACGCCAGTTGGCGGCGAAATTGCAACTGGACCGTGAACAAGATGGACATCTGCACCGCTGTCTCGCGCCGCTTGCGCAAGGGCGAATCCCATTTTACCGCTGCTTCTATTGCCGATAAATCGCACCGGGTCGATCGCTTCTTGAGTTGGACCGGCCGTGATCATGATTCGAACCCCTGATAACGTGGGGAGAGTAAATAATTGGTTTATCGCAGTGAGGATCGATTCGGTTTCGGCCAGTCGTCCGGGACCGATTTCGCCGCACGCTTGAGCGCCGGCGTCTGGTCCAACGCTTACAGCTCCGCGCTCGAGCAACGTTGCGATATTGCGCTGCGTCGCGGCGTTTTGCCACATTTGCTGATTCATCGCCGGTGCAATGAGTAGGGGCGCGGTGGTCGCAAGGCAAATAGTTGTTGCAAGATCGTCCGCCAAACCTGCGCACACGCGAGCGAGTATATCGGCGGTCGCTGGCGCAATAACAACGGCGTCGGCCCATCTTGCAAGCTCAATATGGCCCATCGCTGCCTCGGCCCCCGGATCCAGCAAATCCGACCGGACGATTTGTCCCGATAAGGCCTGGAAGCTCAGTTGGCCCACGAACTGCTGTGCGGCTTGGGTCATCACAACCCGTACCGCCGCGTCAGCGTCACGCAAGCGACGCACCAGCTCGAGGCTTTTATAAGCCGCGATGCCACCGGCGACGATAACCAGAATTCGCTTATTTTTGAGCTGCGTCATAAGAAATCCCGCAGAACAGTAATTGCCCCGCAACAATCACCATTCATATACTACAAATCTCTTATAAATAATAGCTTAGAAACGAAAGTTTATAGAAATTCTAACATTTATGGTCGTCGATTTTCGTTGTCCGTTTCGATCGATGATGCGCGGTGCAAACCGGCACTTGCACGATATAATCCCGCCTCAATTAACTCATAAAACAAGGATGTTTATATGACTATCAGAAATTGGCCTCGCCTTGAGCGACCTCGGGAAAAGTTATTAAGCAGAGGAATCAATAGTTTATCTGACGCCGAACTACTCGCGGTAATATTTGGTTCAGGTATCGCGGGATGCGATGCCGTCGAGCTCGCGCGTCGTGCGCTAGCCCGACACGGCAGTATTCGCGGTTTAATCGAATTGAATCGCAACGATTTTACTGCCATGTCTGGCCTCGGTGACGCTAAATTTGTTGCCCTTCAGGCCGGCGTTGAAATCGGGCGCCGCGCACTACACGACGAAATGATCTCCAGTTCACCGATCACGGATGCAACAGCCGCAAAAGCGTACTTGGTCGCGGAACTCGGCGCGCGTTCTCGGGAAGCATTTTGTGCCATTTTCTTGGACAATCGACATCGCGTGATAGCGTTTGAAATTCTGGTTGTCGGCACCATTGATAGCGCCACGGTCCATCCGCGTGAGGTTGTGGCCCGAGTCTTAGAATTGCGCGCGGCGGCGGTTATTTTCGCGCACAATCACCCATCTGGGGTAAGCGAGCCGAGCGCCGCTGATATCAATTTAACCCGCACCTTGTCCCAGGCGCTGAAATTGATTGATGTGCGCGTACTTGACCATTTCGTCGTCGCCCGGCAGCAGATTACCTCTTTTGCCGACCGAGGGCTCCTTGAATAGCCACTTGGCGTGCAGGGCAAAAACCGCTAGAATTGCGCGCCCTATCGGACCAGGTGTAAGAAAGAAATGTCTCGTGTATGTCAGGTAACCGGAAAACGACCCGTCGCCGGGAACAACGTGTCGCATGCCCATAATAAGACGCGGCGACGTTTTTTACCGAATCTTCAGATCCATCGTTTTTGGGTTGAAAGTGAAAATCGTTGGGTTAAGTTAAAGATCTCGACGAAAGGTTTACGCATCATCGATAAACTGGGGATTGACCAGGTGTTGAGCGATGTCCGCGGACGCGGGATTAAGGTCTAGGAGTATTTTCGATGCCAGAAAAAATCAAACTCGTTTCCTCAGCCGAAACTGGGCACTACTATACGACTGCGAAGAACAAGCGCACCCATCCGGAAAAAATGGAGCGGATGAAATATGACCCGGTTGTACGTAAGCACGTAATGTACAAAGAGGCCAAAATTAAGTAGCGCTTACGCCTACTGGAACGGAAAAACCTCGCTTAATCAAGCGGGGTTTTTTTTGCTTGATCCAACAAGCATGCCAACTGTTGACCGATCTTCGCGTTGTATGGCCACGCCACAGGCAAACAAAATTTGCGACTCAATTTGCGCGATTTTCGCCTAGCTGCGCTGACCAGCGCTTAGGGTATAGCATTGAAGCGAGGCAGCGAAATCTTCTAACGAAGCAATACCCGTGGCCTCAGCGCGCCGGCGCCACTCCTGAAGCTGCACCAGCAAGCGCTCTGGGGTGGCGGTTCTTTCGGTAAATATTTGCTGCAGCTGTTCACGAAATTCACACGCCACCGTCAACGCTGAACTGTGTTGAAGTCCAGCCTCAAGTAACGAACGTTGCCGGTCATCCATCAAACTTTGCTCGCGCGCGAGCAACGATCGGGTCGCTTTGAGCTGCTCTCGGATTCCCACTTCTGCTTTCTGCAGTTCCTCGCGGTGAACTTTTTTGAGTACATGTTTCGCGTAATCCGCCATTACGTGAAATCGACTGCCGACGAGCGCACTTAGGGTGTCCAAATCTAATGACGTTTTCGCGCGATCCAGCCGCGGGCTCGGCGCTAACTTTTTCACATTCGCCAACCCGACCATCACCAGTAGCGAAATGTATAACCAACCGATATCGAATTCCCACGGTTTCACCGAAAATCGTGCCGAACTCGCGAACGCATGATGATTGTTATGCAATTCTTCCCCGCCTATCAAGATCCCCCAAGGCACGATGTTAGTCGACGAATCCATTGTTTCGAAGTTGCGATAACCGCTCCAATGTCCAGCTCCGTTAATAATGCCGGCTGCGAAAATAGGAATCCACGCCATTTGTATTGCCCAAACACTTAATCCGAGTGCACCAAACAGGGTCAAATTAATAATTAGCATCGTTGCAACGCCGATTCGGTCGTGTGGTCCGAAAACATGTCGCTCCAACCAGTCATCCGGTGTCCCGTGTCCATACCGCGCGAGCATTTTGGGATCCTTGCCTTGTTCGCGATAGAGCTCTGCGCCGCGCGACAGTACGGTCCACAAGCCGACAGTTTGTGGGCTGTGGGGATCGCCTATTTTGTCGACGAAGGCATGATGCTTACGATGAATGGCTGCCCAGTTTTTGGTCGTCATGCCGGTAGTCAACCACAGCCAAAGACGAAATATAAATGCGCAAGCCGGATGCAGATCAATGGCTCTGTGAGCTTGGTGGCGATGTAGATAAATGGTGACTGAAGCAATTGTAAAATGGGTCATACAAAGCGCCACGACTACCGTCGCCCACCAAGGCAGATCTAATATTCCGTTAAGCATAAGCTTTCAATATCTTCCGACAAAACGCCGCATCGTCAACGGCAACAAGGGCATTTTCGCGCAATTGCTTGCAAAATAAAAATTCCGCTCATAAATTGAGATCAACAACGCTTGGCAATTCGGTCGCGGTCGCGAATAATACCGGCCCGATGCCGGATGCTCCGCTGCTAAGCGCCCAAAAACTTACTCGTTACTATCATGGCCGGAAGGTGTTGCACGGCATTGACCTCGAACTACGGCGCGGCGAAGTACTCGGGTTTCTTGGGCCGAATGGCGCTGGCAAATCGACGACCATGAATATACTCAGCGGCAACCTCGCCGCTCACAGCGGACAGGTTGTCATTTGTGGCCACGACTTGGTCCGCTCGCCATTGCTCGCTAAGCGGCACATCGGGTATTTGCCTGAGATCCCCCCGTTGTACATCGAAACAACCGTTGACGAGTATCTTATATTCTGTGCTCGGCTGCGCGGGTTATCATCCGGCGAAAGCAAGCTCGCGCTAGAGAAAGCGAAGCATGATTGCGAATTAACCGAGGTCGGTGGGCGCCTAATAGGTAATCTTTCGAAAGGGTTTCGCCAACGTGTTGGTATTGCGCAAGCGCTGTTGCATAGTCCAGCGGTTGTTATTCTCGACGAACCGACAAATGGTCTCGATCCGAACCAAATTCGCGCCGTGCGGGCAACCATCAACGCGTTAGCCGAACGGCATGCGGTCATTTTGTCGAGCCACGTATTGTCCGAAGTACAAGCCTTGTGCACGCGTGTCGCAATCCTACATCACGGCCGGATCGAGTTTAATGAAACGGTTGAGCAGCAACTTGACGGCATGCGGGTCCAATTGTTGAATATTGATAGTGAACCAATCTGGGAACGACTAGACGGCGTTACAAATGCGACTGCGCTAGGCGGCGGGAATTATCGCGTGGTGGTGGATGACTACGAGAAAGCGGCAGACGCTGTGTGCAATTTCGCTAAACAAAAGGGTTGGAAATTACGCGAGTTGCGCCGCGACACATCGCCTTTGGAGACGCTTTTCGTCGACTTAACCTGTAACGACACAAGCGCGACCCCATGATCGGGGTAATCGCCAAGCGCGAGGCTACCGCATTATTTCGCACCCCGTTAGCTTGGTCGCTGTTAGCCATGGTCCAATTCGTGCTGGCATATCAATTCTTGGCGCAAATAGAAACGTACCTAAAATTTGAGGACAAACTACGCACCATGCCAGAAGCGCCGGGGGTTACCGAAGTCGTGGTGACCCCGATATTAGGTATTGCGGCAATGTTATTGCTGTTTTTCGTACCCATTTTGACCATGGCCAGTATTTCTGGCGAACGACGCAACGGCACCTTGCCTTTACTGCTCAGCTCTCCGGTAACTTCGCGACAAATCGTGCTGGGAAAGTTCTTTGGCATTGGCAGTCTGCTATTTGTGCTTTGGCTGACCGTTGCACTAATGCCATTAACGCTGATGTGGGGCGCTCCGATCGATATCGGCGCTTATTTATCTGGTTTACTTGCATTCGCGTGCTTGTGTGCGAGCTACGCCGCAGTTGGTCTGATGTTTTCGACACTTTTTACACAACCGGCCGTTGGGGCGGTGATGACGTTTGGATTATTGAGTTTTTTGTGGCTGGTTGATTGGGCTACCCGTTTGGGCGAACAGGCTGGACTACTCACGTATCTATCAAGTCTTAACCATTTTCAACAAATGTCCAGCGGGCTGTTGAACTCGGCCGATTTCGTTTATTTCGCCGCGCTTTGCTTTAGCGCACTAGCGATCGCAATTTGGCGTCTCGACGGTGATCGCAAGCCACTTTAATTATCAGCGTGTGAAAACTCGCGTCACGCATACTTTGCAATTTATTGGCATTGCGCTGCTTACGTTTTCTGCATGCTGGTGGAGTGTTCGCGAGCCGTTTACGCGAGACGTAACTGACGCGCGAAATCACACCTTGTCCGCCGCGAGCATGCAGATCCTCAATCTGTTCGAAGCGCCGATAAGCGTGACAGCCTACGTTCCTACGCGGAGCCCAAGGCGCAAGCAAATCGAATTCTTGATTAAACGTTATCAGCGCAATTTTCCCGGTCTCGAACTTCGCTTCGTCGATCCAGCCGATGAACCTGAGAAAGTCCGCGCTGAGAATATTCGTGGCGGTGAACTGATTGTTAGCGCTGCTGGCCGATCACAACGCACCAGCCACTATAGCGAACAAGCGTTCACGGACACCCTCGCGAGACTAACGCGTGCGGCTGACCGATGGATAGTGTTTGTAAAAGGGCATGGCGAGCGCAGTCCGACCGGGGTCGCAAATCACGATATCTCCGATTGGGCGAGCACCTTAGAGCAACGCGGCTTAAACGTTCAGGAGATAAGCCTTGCTGAATTCAGCGCGATCCCAGACAACACGAGTGTATTGGTCATCGCTAGTCCGCAACTTAATTATCAACCGAGCGAAGCACAAGCGATTGAACAATACTTAGAACGTGGGGGTAATCTGCTCTGGCTTGCAGAGCCCGACTCTCCGGCGAACTTAACCGGCCTCGAGCGAACGGTCGGTTTCGAGCGTATTCCGGGTACCATCGTCGACCCGGTAAGCGTCGCGAGTGGCATAGATAACCCAGCTTTTGTGCTGCTCAATCGTTACGCCGATCACCCCTCAATCGATGAATTTAATTACACGACGATTTTCTTCTACGCGTGTGCCTTACATGAACGTCCGTCCGCGGGTTGGAACGCCAAGCGACTCATTCACACTGGCGATAAAGCGTGGAGCGAAACCGATCCCTTAGATGGAAATGTGGGCTACGACGAAAATTCTGATTTTCTCGGCCCGCTGCCGATAAGCCTCGCGCTAAGCCGAACGCTCGGCGGCCACGAACAACGAGTAGTAATTGTCGGTGATGGTGACTTTCTCGCCAACGCCTATTTACAGAATACCGGCAATCAAGATCTTGGTGTACGCTTTGTCGAATGGTTGGCCCACGACGACGCTCTAGTCGCCGTCCCCAGTCGGGTCGCGCGCGACAATAACTTGGTGTTAGAGAACTGGCACAAAGCGGTAATCGGATTTACCTTTTTAGTTGGCTTACCCACGGCTTTTGCGTTAAATGGCGTTGTGGTTTGGTGGCGACGACGACGTGCCTGAGCTTCCTGAAGTAGAAACCACTCGCCGCGGAGTCGCGCCGCTCGTCGTTGGGCGTACGGTCTCGAGTATCAATGTCCGAGAACCTCGGCTGCGTCAACCTGTACCGAATAATTTAGCAAAACTTCTGACGGGTCGAAAATTAATCGCCGTTGATCGGCGCTCTAAGTATCTCTTGTTTCGCTTCAATACCGGCACTTTGATTGTGCATTTAGGCATGTCGGGCAGTTTACGAATTGTTGCGCCACAAACTGAGTTACGCAAACACGACCACGTCGAAATTATTTTCGATGCCGCGCATTGTTTACGCCTGCATGATCCGCGCCGCTTTGGATTGATGGTTTGGACGCGTGAGCCACCGGGCGAACATCCGCTGTTACATCACCTGGGACCCGAGCCATGGGACCCGATTTTCGATGACGCCTACCTTTATCAGTGCGCGAAGGGTCGCAAACTTGCAGTCAAGAATTTCATTATGGACGGGCGAATCGTCGTTGGTGTAGGTAATATTTACGCAAGCGAATCGTTGCACCGCGCTGGCGTGCACCCGGCGCGGGCCGCCGGACGCGTAAGCCAGCTGCGCTTCGCAAAACTCATTGCCTCAGTACGCGAAGTGCTCGAAGAAGCGCTAGCTGTTGGCGGTACGACGTTGCGAGATTTTGTCAAAAGCGACGGGGAGCCCGGATATTTCGCGCTAGAACTAAAAGTTTATGCGCGCGCAGGGGAGCCCTGCGGCGGTTGCGGGGAACCGATTCGGAGCACAATCATTGGCCAGCGATCGAGTTTTTATTGTCCGCAGTGTCAACGCTAAGTTGTGCGACCGGTTATTTTGTCGGTAGGGTAAATACCGACGCCGCGCCTTCTCCGCGTGGATCGCTTGCGGCATCGACTTCACCGGTCACGCGGTTCCATAATATTGCGTGCATGTTGCCATAGTTACGTGAATTTTCTTTTAACTTATGACCGCGCTGCCGTAGGTCTTGTTGCGCTTCGTCGGACAATCCGCCCAATTCAAAATGCACCTCATCGGGTAGGTATTGATGGTGGTAGCGTTTCGCCGAAACCCACGCGTCCGGTTTACGACCATCGACAAATTCGAGTAGGCCAACGAGTACCATACTAATAATTCGACTGCCGCCCGGGGTACCAAGGATGCCGACCCGGTCGTCAGTTTCTAAAAAAGTCGGAGTCATACTCGACAGTGGCCGCTTACCTGGTGCGATAGCATTAGCGCCGACCCCGACAAGGCCATAGACGTTCGGGGTTAGCGGGCGCGCCGAGAAGTCATCCATCTCATTGTTCAACAACACGCCCGTACCTGGTGGCACAAACGCGGCCCCGAAGGGGTAATTGATACTCAGGGTCCCCGCCACGCGATTACCTTGTGCGTCGAGAACCGAGAAATGCGTTGTATCACGCCCCTTTTTTGGCTCCAGCGGGCGTAAATCACTACTTGGCGTAGCCTTTTCGATTGATAGGTCGGCGGCGAGACTTTTTCCATAAACGGAAGATACCAAACGCGCAAGGGGGATATCGGTGTGATCGGGATCACCTAAATATTCGGCGCGATCTCGGTATGCCCTGCGCATCGCTTCGATAACAATATGGCGACGGGTATTGCTATCCATCTGACTCAGGTCAAACTCTGACAATACGTGTAAGGCCTCGGCGAGTACGACTCCGCCGGAGGACGGCGGCGGAGCTGATACGATTCTTACGCCGCGATAGTTGATTATGATCGGGTCGCGCTCAACGACGGTGTAATCTGCCAGATCGGCCATCGTCCAGATCCCGCCGGCGGCGCGGACGCCTTCTACAAGCTTCTCGGCCAACGGCCCAGTGTAAAATCCCGGATGCGCTTGTGCACCAATAATGCGCAGCGTTGCGGCGAGATCAGCTTGCACAATCGTGTCACCGATGTCAGCCGTTCCATCGGCGCCGAGAAAAATTTTCGCGCCGTGCTTATGCTTGGCAAAAACGCCGCTACGAAACCCGGCCATTCGTTGGTAGCGAGAGGTGACAGCAAAGCCATTTTCGGCGAGTCCGACGGCGGGCGCGAGACTGGTCTCAAGCGGCAGCCGACCATAATGCTCTGCCAGATGAACAAGACCTGCTGCGAGTCCCGGAATTCCTGCGGCGAGCGGCCCGTTAAGCGCGCGATCGCGGACAAACTCACCGTCGTCATCTAAATACATATCGTGAGTAGAGGCCGCGGGCGCTTTCTCGCGGGCGTCAACCATCGTCTGCTTGCCGTCCGCTTGGCGATGCAGCAAGTAGAATCCACCGCCGCCAATACCCGAACTGTAAGGCTCGACTACCGCGAGCGCCGCGGAGACCGCTATCGCCGCATCGAACGCGTTACCCCCTGCTTGCAAAATCTGCTGGCCCGCGGCCGTTGCCATCGGGTGGGCTGACGCCACGGCAGCTTGATTCGGAGCCGTTGCTCGAACGTCGTCCGCTTGCACCCCGATCCAAGCGACTAAACTAGAACCAATCCCTAGAACTAACAGCGCGCGTAGTTGCTTCATTGAAGTATTGTCTCCTATGCCGACTGCAAGCGAGTATATTTTTCGAGTAGCTGCTCACGCGTTTCCTGTCGCTCGAGATCTAACGGTATGCAGTCCACTGGACACACTTCAACACACTGCGGCACATCGAAATGACCGACACATTCGGTGCACTTGTCGGGATCGATTTCATAGAACTGCGGGCCTTCGTAAATCGCTTTATTCGGGCATTCCGGCTCACAAACATCGCAATTGATGCACTGCTCGGTGATCGTCAAAGCCATTGTAAATTCGACGCCTTAGCCTAGTTTCTTCGTTGAACCGATACGCTCTTCCAATGCAGCGCACACAGTTGGATGGACAAACTCCGAGATATCTCCGCCGAGCGCGGATATTTCTCTAATGAGCGAAGAAGAGATAAATAGAAACTGCTCAGAGGGAGTCAAAAATACCGTGTCTATTTCAGAGTTTAAACGTCGATTCATTCCAGCTAATTGAAATTCAAACTCGAAATCAGATACCGCTCTTAGGCCGCGCAAGACCGCCGAGGCGTTGCGGCTCGCGGCAAATTCGACGAGCAAGCCATTAAATCGGGTGACTTCCACATTCTCGTACCGTGCGAGCACGGTTTCCGCCAGCTCAACGCGTTCATCTGTTGAAAACGCGGTCGTCTTTGAGGTGCTGCCGGCTATTGCAACGATGACGTGATCGAACATACGCGCGGCTCGCGCGACGATGTCTGCGTGGCCGTTAGTTATCGGATCAAATGTCCCCGGGTAAATTACTGATTTCGTCAACTCCGTGCTCCGTAAATAGCTTTATTTAATAATCTCGCGGCGCGCGGCCGCGCAGTATTTAAACCGATAGTTGTTTTTGCACCAACGCATATTCGACGTGCCGCGTTTGACCCTGTCGAATAATCTGCCAATTATTTTCTTGGAGGTGCAATATAGGGAGTTTTTCGCTTTCTAGATACACCCAAGCTTGTTGCTTTAAACATCCCCGCGCTAGTTCGCCGAGCATCAATTCGATGAGGCCACTTTGAAATGGCGGGTCTAAAAAAACAATATCGAATCGATATGGGCGAAGGTCGCGTAGGAAGGTCGCGGCGTCGACATTGAAAATGTCGACATTGTCAGCGCCCAACATCTCGGCATGATGTTTTAGCGATTGGACCATAGCCAGATTGACATCGACAAGCGTTGAACTTTGCGCCCCCCGCGACAGCGCTTCAAAACCAAGCGATCCCGTGCCGGCGAAAAGGTCCAAACAACGCGCTCCATGCAAATAAGGGGCAAGCCAATTAAACAGCGTTTCCCTTACTCGATCGGAGGTCGGGCGCAGCGTCTCGGCTGCAGCCAATGACAGTTTCCTGCCGCGCCATTTGCCAGCAATTATACGGACATGACCCGTATTAGAGCCATCGCGCTTAGGACGCTTGCTGGCGTTCATGGTTCGCAAATAACAGGACGGTATTAGCCGCGGCCGATGTTTCGAGCGGTGCTAACCACCATCTGAATTTTTCTTGCCGACAACCACTAGCACCATTTTGTCGGGGTCCAACCGGCGCGTAAAAGCAGAGCGCACGTCGTCGACAGATACCGCCTCAACATGAGTCGAGAATGTCTTCAGGTAATCCAAGGGTAAATTATAAAAACCGATCATTGTTAAGTACTCCACGGTTTTCGAATTGCTCGAAATCCGCAATGGAAATCCGCCAATAAGGTTTTGCTTTGCTGCTTCGAGAGCGTCTACTTTCGGTCCATCGTCGATAAATTTTCTAATCTCGTTACGCAACACGGAAATTGCTTCATCAACTTGAGAGCCGTCGGTCTGCAATGAAGCGGTGAACGGCCCAAGTGCCGCCATCGGCGAGAAATGGCTACTGACGCTATATGACAGACCCCGCTTTTCGCGCACCTCGTCGAACAATATTGAAACTAAACCGCTACCGCCGAGCACATGATTACCCACCAGCAATGGGAAATAATCGGGGTCGCCTCGTCTCATGCCGGGTTGGCCGATCCGTACATGGCTTTGGATTGACGGATGGTCGATACGTTGTTCTATCGGTGCGACCAATTGACTGACGGTCTTTAGGTCTGCAGGTTTTTCCCCGGGTTTGAGCCCGGCGCTTAGTCGTGCGGCAAGCGCTTGGGCCTGTGCCTTATTAAGCGCACCCACGATCGCAAGAGTGGCGTTATTTGCAACATAGTAGCGCTCGCGAAACACGACCGTTTCATCGATGTTGAGCGACGCGACAGAGGCTTGTGTGCCGGACGGCGACACAGCGTAAGGGTGGTCGCCGTAGACGGCTTTATAGAAGGCTTTGCTTGCGATCGACCCGGGTGATTGTTTATCCCGTTTAATGCTAATGAGCGCGGTCGCGCGACGCCGTTCGAATGCATCATTGTCAAATCGCGGTCGGCTCAACACCGACTGGAGGAGGCCGAGTGCCGGTTCGAGATATTGTTCTTCGGAAAGCGAACGCAATGAAATCCACGCCATGTCGCGCAATGCGCCGGTTGAGAAAATCGCGCCGGTTTGCGCAAGTTGTTCGTTAAACTCGTTTGTATCGAGATCTCCCGCCCCTTCTTTTACAAGTTGGCTGACTATATTCGCAAGACCCGGTTTCGATGCGTCGCGTGAACTACCTGCTGAAAAGACGAAACGAATGTCGACGATTGGAATTTCTGGCGCTGCGACAAAGAACACACGGGCACCATTTTCCGTCACCCAGTGTTCAATTTGGGGGATAGCTTGGGCGACCTGTATGAACGATATCGCGACCGCGCAGACGAGTAACTTAATTGTTTTCACGCGTTTTATTCTCCGGCACCAGGTAACAATTTTGCGATCGTCAGGCTCGCGGGGATCAAGTATTTAGACGCGACATCGCGAACCTGTACTGGGGTCACGCGATTAATGTTTTCGACGTATTCGTCGTTCAGCCGCCAGTCCAAACCGACTGATTCCAGCGTGCCAATGATCAGTCCTTGGTAGAACATCGAATCCCGCTGATATATTCGGTCCGCGACAACCTGCGTTTTAATCCGCGCTAGCTCCGCCTGAGTCGGTGGTTCTTTTTGCAAAATTGCGATTTCGTCAATGATTGCTTCTTCGAGATCTTCCAAGCTGTGTTCTGCCGCGGGGGTCGCATGAAAGCTAAACAGGCCGGAAAGTCTCGATGTTGAGGAATAATCGGCACCGACATCGGCTGCGATGCGTTTTTCGCGCACGAGTCGTCGCGAAAGGCGCGCGCTGGGTCCCCCGTCCAAGATCTCCATTAGTACATCGAGCGCATAAATTTCCCATTCCGGAAGGTCGCTCGATACGTCGTTCAATACCGGGGTCTTATAGCCCATGTAAAGGTGCGGAACGTGGGTTTTCTTGCTCGTAACGGTGACTGTTTTCGTGCCCTGCTGGACCACCTCCGGACGTTTGCGCATCGGCTTCACGTTTTGTCGTGCGATCGCACCGAAATGTTTAATCGCGAGCGCCTTAATGGCTTTCGGTTCGACATCGCCAACAACCACCAAAGTAGCGTTATCAGGAGCGTACCAGCGTTTGTACCAAGCACTCAGATCGCCGATTTCCATGGCTTGCAAATCGGCGGCCCATCCGACTACGGGCTGACGATAAGGGCTTGTCTGGTACGCGACAGCACGTGCCGTCTCGCCGAGCAGTGCTTGAGGATTATCATCCGTACGTAACCGGCGTTCTTCCAGAACCACGCGAATTTCGTTTTTAAACTCTTCTTCCAAAAGTAATAAATTGCGCATTCGATCTGCTTCCAGCTCGAAACTTAAAGCGACATTTTCCGCCGCCCAAGTTTGAAAATAGGCGGTATAATCAGTGCTGGTAAAAGCGTTTTCGTTGCCGCCTTTCGCTGCAACTATTTCGGAAAATTTTCCGGGTGGGACGTTCTTCGTGCCCTTGAACATCATGTGTTCTAGCGCGTGGGAGACACCCGTTATTCCGTCGTATTCAGAGCTGGAGCCAACTTTGTACCAGATTTGCACGACCGCGACGGGTGCTCGATGATCTTCTTGGACAATTAATTTTAAGCCGTTATCCAAAAGTGATTCATGGGTACGATCTGCGGCCATCGCCTGAAACGTCGCAACAAGTAGAACCAGGGCAGACAAGCTGTCGATGTAGCGCAATAGTGATCTCCGGATAAACTTTATTCGTTAATTGTGCTAGACCGCCGGCGCGGCAATTTGGTTCCGCCAATGGCACGGCTCAATGGGGATGGTAGGATATCCGATTAGCTTGCGCCGCAACACTACGGTGCTTTTTTGATTAGATAACCGAATAACGCACTCCAATGTTAAAACGTTTAGTCAAAGGGATATCGCGGACACGCGATAGTCTTTTAGGTGGCCTTAAGAGCGTTCTTGGAAGAAGTACGCACATTGACGCGGCCACTATTGAAGAACTCGAATCTGCGTTGTTGCTGGCAGACTGCGGCATTGACGCAACGGACCGAATAATCTCGCAAGTTAGATCCCACCCTCTCGAGAGCGCCCAGAGCATTGTTGACGTTGTGGTCGCCCAAATGACCGACATGTTAGCGCCGTGCGAAGTCCCGCTTGAGCTGACGAGTGAATCGCCCAAGCCTTTTATTATTCTTGTGGTAGGGGTCAACGGGGCTGGAAAGACGACAACCATCGCAAAAATCGGTCGGCGATATAAGGAATCCGGATTGAACGTTATGTTCGCCGCCGGGGACACGTTTCGGGCGGCTGCTGTAGAACAACTAGCTGAATGGGGAAAGCGCCTGGACATTCCGGTTATTGCCCAGAAAACGGGTGCGGATCCGGCGTCGGTTATCTTTGACGCCTGCACAGCAGCCACGGCACGGGGGGTCGACGTATTAATCGCCGACACTGCCGGTAGATTGCACACTCAAACCAATCTGATGGCGGAGCTTGAAAAAGTTAAACGGGTGGTGAAGAAATTCGATTCCTTTGCGCCCCATGAGACGATGCTAATCGTCGACGCGACGATGGGGCAAAACGCCCTAGCCCAGGCGAAATTATTTCATGAGCAAATTGAGCTGGATTCGATCTCGCTGACGAAACTTGATGGCACCGCGAAAGGCGGCATTTTGTTTGCCTTGGCGACGGCATTGCGCCTGCCGATCCGGTTTATCGGAGTAGGCGAGGCGTATGATGATTTGCAGACCTTTTCGGCGCGGGATTTCGGGCAAGCGTTACTCGCTGATTCGTCACTAGAGGGCGACGGCGCCGCGCAATGATCCGATTCGACAACGTTTCGAAGAATTATGGACATCAGCAAGATGCCTTAAGAAACGTAACTTTTTCAGTCGAACAAGGTGAATTTATATTCCTTACCGGGCATTCGGGCGCGGGTAAAAGTACGTTACTGCGCTTAGTCGCATTAATGGACCACGCCTCGCGAGGCGAAGTGCTCGTCGATGGTCGCAATTTGGAACGCATCCCGCGACGTGAAATTCCGTACTATCGCCGGCGCATAGGCTTTATTTTCCAAGAGCATCGACTACTACCGGATCGCAGTGTTTTCGATAACGTCGCGCTGCCCCTAGTGGTTGCTGGCCACCGTTCGTCTGAGACGCAAAAGCGCGTTAGAGCGGCGCTTGATAAAGTCGGTTTGCTGAATCGAGAAACAGCATCGCCGCGCAGTCTTTCAACCGGCGAGCAACAGAGAATTGGCATCGCTAGGGCAGTCGTCAATAGACCACAGATTTTACTCGCCGATGAACCAACGGGAAATCTGGATCCGACATTATCGCTCGAAATTCTAAAGCTGTTCGGTCAATTTAACGACGTTGGGGTGACCGTCTTAATTGCAACCCATGATTTGGAGCTGATCTGCCATTTGCACCACCGTCAAATCGCTTTAGCGCGCGGAAAGCTCGTCGATAACAATGCGTTGGCTGGCTGATTCGCCGTGATGACAGGTACTACGCAACGTCGGGCCGCCGTGCGGCGCACTGCGCCGCAGGCTGGTGGAGCTTGGCTACGCCAACATCGATCGTCGATTAAAGACGCGCAAGCGAATTTCCGCGCTAATCGCGGCGCGGTAATCTTGAGCGTTCTGGTAATTGGGATAACACTCGCCCTCCCGTTAGGGTTGCAGGTATTGCAAACGAACTTTTTGGTACTCGTCGGCAGTTTAGGCTCACACCCTCATGCAACCCTTTTTTTGGATCGTGACGTCTCGCACGAGCAGGCCCAGGCGATCGCCGATTCTTTGGCGCTAGATTTGCGACTCGGGGAGATCAAACTAATTGATCGAGACGCGGCGCTCGCAGATTTCGCAGGATCGTCCGGACTCGAGAATATTCTTGCAACGCTAGCAACGAATCCGTTGCCGCACACCTTGGTTATAGCGATCGATGGCGAGCATTTTATTGGCCAACGAGGTGATCGCTTGGAAGCCGAGTTACGCGAAATTGCTGGCGTCTCTACGGCAAAATTTGACATTACTTGGGTGCGCCGGCTGGAAGCGCTCGCTGATTTAATGTCGCGACTAGCAGTCGCTATTGCAGCGATTTTGGGGACCGGTGTCGTCCTCATAACAGGCAATACGATTCGTGTTGGGGTTCACAGCCGACGGGACGAAATTGAAGTGACTAAGTTATGTGGTGCTACCGACGCGTTCGTCAGGCGACCCTTTCTATATAGTGGTGCACTGCAAGGCTTTGGTGGGGCAATTATTGCTATTTTATTTGTTGCGAGTGCTTTTACGGTACTAGCGGGTCCTCTCGATAGGCTCGCGGAACTTTACGGGACAACGATGCAACTAACGAATATTCCAGGTCCTTCTGCCGTAATCGTGCTGGTCTGCGGGGCTATATTCGGATGGCTAGGGGCGTGGATTTCGGTCTCCGTATACCTAAGAGAAATGGAGGTTCGCGTCGGTTAAGTCCGTGAAATGTACCGAAATCGCTGCCCTGTGATTGTAAGTCGTCTATCCAGCCGGCACTAGAAACGGAACTTTTACGGTCATTAGCACTCTGAATCCGAGAGTGCTAAAATTTAACGCATAGATAATGCAAATATGGAGCATAAAAATATGGTCACAGCCGCGCTAGGGCTACAGATCCCCAGCCCGATCGGTTCTCTAGAAGCCTACATCGGCGCTGTAAATCTTGTGCCAATGCTCACTTTAGAAGAGGAACAATCGCTCGCTAAGCAATTTCGCGACGATGGCGACATCGACGCGGCACGACGGCTGGTGATGTCGCATTTGCGATTCGTCGTGCGTGTCGCGCGCGGCTATGCGGGCTACGGCCTGGCGCAAGGTGATCTTATTCAAGAAGGCAATGTCGGCTTGATGAAAGCGGTGAAACGCTTCGACCCCAGTTTTGGGGTACGGCTCGTGTCGTTTGCGGTGCACTGGGTGAGGGCCGAAATGCACGAGTTTATTCTGCGCAATTGGCGAATTGTTAAGGTTGCGACGACGAAATCGCAGCGAAAATTGTTTTTTAACTTGCGCAGCTCGAAAAAGCGGCTCGGTTGGATGAACAATGACGAAGTCAACGCGATAGCCAAGGATTTGAATGTCGATCCGAAAGACGTATTGCTTATGGAAGAACGCCTGAGCGCGCATGACGCCTCTTTCGATCCGAACCCCGGCAGCGACGACGAGCAACCAGTGGCACCGGCGAATTACATGTCAGATCGTCGATTTGAACCGTCCGAGCAATTAGAAGCATTGGAAACAGAGCAAAATTGTAAGGAGCAACTCGTTGCCGCGTTGCAAGGTTTGGATGAGCGCAGTCGCGATATTGTTACCCGACGATGGTTGGTAGAGCCCAAGGAAACGTTGCAACAACTGGCAGACAAGTACGCGGTTTCAGCCGAGCGGATCCGTCAAATTGAAAAGAATGCGTTCTCCAATCTACGCGATTTAATGCCCGAGGCCATTACATTACCGAGCGATTTTGCAGGTTAAGCCTGCGAGATCGCGCGACGATAAACGGACGCTAAGTAAATTAGCAAAAACAGCGCGAAGTAGTATTCCTGGGGTTCGCTAAAGCGTAATTCTAAGGGTAATTGTTCGATTCCAAACAGCGATTTTATCCGTTCGGGCAATCGCACCAATATCGCAAGTAGCGCGGTTGGCAACAACTCTATTGATGGCCAATACCAAGACTTCTCAGTGTCTGCGACATTGCCTGAGTCGGAGCCCGCCATACGTTGTCGGATCGGGTAGATAATGCCGCCGACCAGCACCCAGAATTCGAGCAGCATGCGCGGTTTTTGGTCGAACCAACTACTGATGTTATGTAAATTGGTTTCTTCTTGGTCATTTACTGCTTCAAGGTAGGCAGGCGTCCCCCAACCAAATAGATGTTGTCCCCAGGACAACTCTTCACCGGCGAAATAGACACAACCCAGCGTCGTTAAGAGCATCCATACACGCAGACGACGCGTCGGTAAAATTGACGCGACCCGCATCAGTTTAAAGCCAATCACCGCGCCTATAATTGAAATAATTGGGGTTGCAAGCTCAATGAGTCCGCGTTCGCCATCGATCCACTGCGCATAGAACTCCGGTGAGACGATTTTAATCGGGACGATGACAAGTAGCAGAAGAGGTGGAAACCACAGCCACAGCCAGGTGGGTAGTTGAATTGCGGGCGAGCGTGAAACGGAGTCCATACAATTATGCGTAGGGCCTAAGCTAGCGGCGCGAACAATGGCAAATAATGATCGATAAACAACGCAATAAATAGCAAGGTCAAATAAATAATAGAGTAACGAAACGTTTCTTTTGCAAGTTCATCGCGATGGTCAACCAGCATTCGAACGACGTAGTACAAGAAAACAGCATCCAGCACCAGCGCCGATACTAGGTAAAACACACCACACATATAAGTTATGTAGGGAAGTATTGTCGCGATCGTTAAAACGATCGTATATAGCAAAATTTGCACGCGGGTAAATTCAACGCCGTGGGTAATCGGCAGCATTGGTACGTTAACCTTGGCGTACTCCTCGCGACGATAGATCGCTAGTGCCCAAAAATGCGGCGGGGTCCAGGCAAAAATAATCAAAAACAACAATAACGAATGCGGATCGACGGCGCCGGTAACTGCCGTCCAGCCGAGTACTGGAGGCGCCGCTCCGGCAGCTCCACCGATTACGATGTTTTGCGGGGTCGCGTGCTTTAGATACATCGTGTAGATAACCGCGTAGCCAATCAACGAGGCAAACGTCAGTGCCGCGGTCAGCGAGTTGACGAAGACGATCAGTAAGTACATGGATAGGGCGCCGATGACTAGTGCAAACAAAAACGCATGCGTGCGGGACATCTCGCCTTGGGGTAACGGCCGATTTTCAGTTCGCGCCATCAAAGCATCAATGCGGTACTCCGCTACGTGATTGATTGCAGCGGCAGATCCGGCCGCCAGCCCTATGCCGAGCGTGGCAAATATAAAGGTATCTAATGGGACTGCGCCTGGAGTCGCTAGTAGCATTCCGACGATAGCGGTAAACACTATCAGCATCACCACGCGCGGTTTACACAGTTCTAGGTATTCCCGCCAAGCTGGGTGAGCACCGGGTTGTAGCGTTGCGTCATTCATTAGTCAGCTGCTGTTGTACGCTTGGAACCGTTATTTTCACACTATTTGGCATTATATAACGTTACGACGGCAGCCGGTGGCGGCCTCGCTCAGGCGCGGCAGTATACACGAACTCAAGCGACGCTCTAAGGTAGAGAAATGCGGGTCAGCTAGCGAATTTTCGATGCCTGAAGTAATCGTTTAATATCTTTTTTTACGTCAATCGAAGGTGCATCCGCGTCGAATCTCAGCACGAGCTGCTCACGCCAATCAAGAAATAGTATTTGGGGTAATGCGATATCCGCTACCGCTTTGGTCAGCAATTCATTTAATTTCAAATACGCCGCAAGATTAACCAAGCTTTTTGCCTGTGGTATTAATTCGCCGTCTGGTTGTTTGGCGCCACTCAATGACAATATGTGGACCCGTTGACCCGAGTATCCTAGAAGTCTGCGAATCGTGGTGAGGCGTTCTATTATTTGTGCGCACGCTTGGGCGCACTCGGGTGGTGGGAGTAAAAGCAGAAGCCACTCGCCGGGCGCTAGATTTGCGCGCTCAAACAATCCCTCGGTGTCTGCCACGTCACGCAGATCA
Organism: Gammaproteobacteria bacterium; assembly: GCA_963854885.1. Classification (GTDB taxonomy): domain Bacteria; phylum Pseudomonadota; class Gammaproteobacteria; genus UBA11873. Next base: position 33,176 of record CAWLAW010000001.1, read on the forward strand.
AGGGGCGGCGTAATCAAGCTTCCTCGATTCGTGCGACCCCAAGAAACCAAGTCGACATATCCCGAGGTTGTTAGCCAGGCAACAAGAATAGGACTTACGAAAATCGCAATGAGACCAATCATTACGAGTCGAGGATGCGATTGTGAGTTAGGCGAATTGGAGGCGTTTTTTTCTAACATCTAACTTAGCTGCCCGGCGTTGCGGCGGAATAAAAGGAGTAGCGTGATTATGGTCAGTACTGCGGCCATCGCAAACCATTGAACGGCGTAAGCTCTGTGCTTTGCCGAACCATCGCCTGGCCTAATCCAGGACCGTTGGAAACCCGCTGGGGCTCGATTATCCAGATAAAACACGAACGACCCAAGATCTGCGTCGAATCGTTGGCCGATTGTTGCTAAGTCGACGTGCTGCACGAGAATTAATTTGTCATTTAGTGCTTCAATACGATCCGCATCGTCACCAAACTTCAACCCGGTCACAGGCGGCGGACCAAGGTGTCCGTGAATTTCCACGCTAGCGACAGGTGTAGTGAATTCCGGGATTGTTGCTCGGGTTGCCCCTGCAGGTATCCACCCTCGATTGACGAGTAGGTGTTTTCCCGACGTCAGTTCTAACGAGGAAAGCACTTCGAAACCAACACGTCCATTAACTGTTCGATTATCCAACAACACGTGGACTTGTCCAAACTGCCCAAGGGCGGAAACTCGACGCCAAGCGACGTCCGATAACGGCGCCTCTATTAGATTGTCGAGATTAACCGGCTCGGCGGTCATACGCTTCTCATACAACGACGTGCGATCGTGTTTTTCTTGCGCTCGCGCGAGCTGCCAATAGCCAAGTTTGATAAGTAAGGCGACCGCAAACATTGCTAGCAACAATAACCCGAAATGGCGGCGTACCCGGTCTCGAATTTCCATATCCTGTACTCGATGATGTCCTGCAAGCTGGGTGGCAGCGCCGTTGGAGAATGCGAGTTATACTTAACGCAGCTTTACGCGCAACGGGCGATCTGTGCCACCTATCGTTAAATATCTCGTGATCGCAATGCTAGTGATGATTGTCGCTTCGCTAGGCTATGCCTTATACCAAATGGCGACCAACCGTGGCGGCGAAAATGACACTTCGATGGTTAAGGCGTTAACGATCCGCGTCGGTCTATCTGTCGCGCTGTTTGCAATCTTAATGATATTATCTGCGTTGGGTATTATCTCACCCAACTCATAAAAAAAGGCGCTGTAAAAAAGCGCCTTTTTAGTCAATCGCCTCGACGTTACACCCAATAGACGAAGATAAATAACCCTACCCACACCACATCGACGAAATGCCAATACCAGGCAACACCTTCAAAGGCAAAATGGTGCTTCGGGGTAAAATGGCCCTTAGTTGTTCGCATCAATATGATGAACAACATAAACGTACCCATCGACACATGGAATCCGTGGAATCCGGTAAGCATGAAAAACGTCGCGCCGTAAATTCCCGCGTTCATTGTCAAGCCGAGTTCGTGGTAAGCATGGCCATACTCGCCGGCTTGGAGACAAATAAACACGATTCCGAGCGCAACTGTCGCGGCGAGCCAAGTAATTAACCCGCCTCGATTACCCATTTTAAGTGCCCAATGAGCTAACGTTACAGTAACCCCACTGGTAAGGAGTATCGCGGTGTTATACGCCGGAATACCCCACGCGCCGATGACGTCTTTTGCTTCGCTGAAACCATAGTTCGATGGGATCTGCAGAAGCGGCCAATTCGCGGCGAATTGCGGCCACAAGAACTGATTTGTCGCCGCGCCCGCTCCTTCCCCAGACAACCAGGGGATTGAATACATGCGGGCGTAGTACAAAGCGCCAAAAAACGCCGCAAAGAACATCACTTCGGAGAAGATGAACCACAGCATTCCCATACGGAAACTGACATCTTCCTGTGCTTTGTACTTACCGCCTTCGCTCTCGCCGATAACCGTACCAAACCAACCGAATAGTACGAGGACGAAACCCAATGAACCGAGACCTAAAATGACGGGGCCAATACTCACGCCGTTTAACGTTGTGGCACCGCCAACAAACATTAAAAACAGTGACAACGACAATGTCACGGGGTAGTGACTTGGCTCCGGGATGTAATAATCTGCATGTGCGTCAGACATGGGGGCTTACTCTCTCATAAATAATTGTTTAGTGGACGGGGGATTGAGCGCGGTGACTTCCGGCGCCTCAAAAAATGTATACGCTAGTGTCAAGGTGCGCACGTGAGCAGGTAATTTCGGATCGATAACAAATCGCACGGGCATGTCCTTGGATTCACCCGGTTCTAATTTTTGTTGGGTAAAGCAAAAGCACTCTGTTTTATTGAAATATTTTGCCGCTGAATTTGGCGCGACACTTGGCACAGCGTGGCCGGTAATCGGGTACTGTGCTCGATTGACGGCAACAAACATCGCGTTCGTTGGTTCTCCAGGATGCACAGAGATCTTAGCAACGGTTGGTTTAAAATCCCAAGGTAGGGAAGCGCCAGTACTTGTCACGAATTCTACGATCACACTTCTATCGTCATCTATAACCAACGCTTCTGCGTTTTCCGCAGACAACCGTCCCGTTTTTCCATTTAAGCCGGTGATGTCGCAGAAAACGTTATACAAGGGCACGAGCGCGTAGCCGAATCCGAACATAGCGACGGTTAAAACTAACAGCTTAATTCCAAGCCGTTTGTTCGCCGTATCGATCGGATCCGTCATGCTATAGGTGACTCACAATGAAGGCAATGTAGAACACGGCAACCAAAGTACCGAGGATCGCCGCCGTTTTTGTCGCTTTGCGTCGGTTCTCCTTGAGGTTCTTGTGCTCACTGTCAGACACCTTTCACTTACCTCATGCCGCCTTCGATCGAAGCCGGCGCAGGTGGCGTCGTGAAGCTGTGATATGGCGGTGGGGACAGGAGTGTCCACTCGAGACCATGTGCACCTTCCCATACTTGAGATGTCGCTTTTTCGCCGCCTTTAACGCATTTCCAAATCACCATGACGAAGAGAATTTGCGCAAACCCGAAAACGAAACCGCCAATACTCGAGACCATGTTGAAATCCGCAAATTGAACCGCGTAGTCTGGAATACGTCGCGGCATCCCTGCTAGCCCAAGGAAATGCTGCGGGAAAAACAACACGTTTACCGAAATCGTGGATAGCCAGAAATGCCACTTTCCAAGACTCTCGTCGTACATGTGGCCGGTCCATTTCGGCAGCCAAAAATACGTCGCCGAGATGATTGAGAATATTGCGCCGGTGACAAGAACATAATGGAAATGTGCCACCACAAAATAGGTATCGTGGTATTGAAAATCGACTGGGGTGATACCAAGCATCAAGCCCGAGAAACCGCCGATTGTAAACAAAATGACAAACGCTAGTGAGAACAGCATTGGCACTTCGAAGGTCATCGAACTTTGCCAAATCGTTGCGCACCAATTAAATATTTTCACTCCCGTTGGCACGGCGATTAAGATCGTCGTGTACATGAAGAATAGTTCGCCCGCCAGCGGCATCCCGACGGTGAACATGTGATGTGCCCAGACGATAAACGATAAAAACGCGATGGCGCCGGTGGCGTAAACCATAGATGCGTATCCAAATAGCGGCTTGCGCGCGAATGTCGGAATAATTGCCGAGGCAATGCCAAAAGCCGGCAAGATCAAAATATAGACTTCTGGGTGACCGAAAAACCAAAAGATATGCTGAAACATGACCGGATCACCGCCACCTGAGGCGGCGAAGAACGCGGTACCAAAGAATTTATCCGTTAGGAGCATCGTAACTGCGCCTGCGAGTACCGGAATTGAGGCAATTAGTAAGAATGCTGTAATGATCCATGTCCAGACAAATAACGGCAGCTTCATTAACGTCATGCCCGGCGCGCGCATATTAAATACCGTCGCGATGATGTTGATCGCGCCCGCAATAGACGACGCACCCATAAAGTGAACGGCGAAAATTAGAAACGGGAAAGCGTCTCCGGTTTGCAACACCAGCGGCGGATACATTGTCCAGCCACCGGCAGGCGCACCGCCTGGCAAAAAAAATGTCCCCAACAGTAACGTAAACGCGAAAGGTAATATCCAGAAACTCCAATTATTGAGTCGCGGCAAGGCCATATCTGGCGCGCCGATCATCATGGGGATCAGCCAATTCGCAAAACCCGTCCAAGCGGGCATCACCGCCCCGAAG
>CAWLAW010000002.1:0-28503 GCA_963854885.1 Gammaproteobacteria bacterium
TTGGTTTTCCGCTAAGCGGCTTCGTGTTCATGCAAATACGTGTCGCTATACCCTTGTAATTGGGGGGCGTGGGGGTTATCTCATCCCTAGGGGCGGACCTGTCACGAATTTACATTTCTTCAAGCAGGCCGCCCTATCGCAGTCCACTCCTAGAGCGTATTGAGCTTACTGCGTCGATTCTTTATCGACCAAGGCGTCGGTAATCTTTAGCATTTCTTCGAACGATCCGGCGAGCCGTGCAGAGGTACGGAACTTTCCGTTCACGATCACTGAAGGTACTCCTGAAATTCCATAATCTTTCGACGCGGTCATCGCCTGGCGGGTTTTCGTATCTACGGAAAATGAGTTGTAAGCTTCGCGAAAATCGGCGTCTGTTACACCGTATTTTGCGAAGAATGCGGCGAGGCTATCTTCATCGCCGATCTGTTGATCGAGTCCGTGAATTGCCTCAAACAGCGGGGTGTGGATTTTATCCGACACACCGAGCGCTTGGGCTGCATAAAATGCGCGAGCGTGGGGGACCCATTGCTGCGAAAACACGCCTGGCACGCGTCGAAAAACCACATTGTCCGGTTTCGTTTTTAACCATTTTTCGATATGTGGTTCGAACGCGTAACAGTGGTTGCAACCGTACCAGAACACCTCAACCACCTCGATTTTTCCGTCCGAATGGGTAGTCACTTCTGGGGTGATTTTTTCGTAATTTTGCCCCTGCGTGTATTCCGCGTTTACTCCGAATGCCAAGGCAATGCAGCACAGGCCAATTAGTTTTCTTAGCATGGGATCAAATCCTTTCAAGGTCTCGTTTATTCGTATGACGAATTAGGCTGTCGAAATGAATTTAGGTTCAATCAGTCAATCGCTACTTGGGCGCAATCCGCAAGTAACGACAGTCCAGGTAAGGACATTGTCCGCTTTATTTCGCCCCGTGTTCGCCGCACCGAACGATGGCGAGATGTCTTGCGGCCTTACGCGCAAACTCGGAGCCTGCGCAATTAAACATCCATTGTTAGTGTAAGGCGTGGACGTAGCGAGAGACGTTTTCTATATCTTGATCAGAAAGTTTTTGCGCGATGGACTGCATCATTAATTTGCGCTCCGCGTCCGTTGTGCGTTCACCCGCGCGATACGCTTTTAACTGAATCATCGAATACTTTGCATGCTGTCCGCGTAATGCTGGGTAGTTCGCGGCTGGATTGCCGGCGCCATTTGGACCGTGACAAGCCATACACGCCGGAATTCCCTTTTCCGCATTGCCGCCCCGGTAAAGCGCTTCGCCGGCGGCGATATGTTCGGTTTCGATCGAACCAATTTTCGGCCGTTCTTGCGCGTAGTAGTCACCGAGTTCGTCAATGTCTTCCTCACTCAAGCCGGTTACCATTGCAGACATATTCGGGTTCGAACGATCACCGTTTTTGAACGCCTGTAGCTGTTGAACCACGTACTTTTTATGCTGCCCAGCGAGACTCGGCCACTCCGGGTTAACGCTATTACCATCCGCCCCGTGACAGGCGGCACATTGGCCTTTTGCAAGATCATTTGCGGATACCGGCACGGTGATAGAACAGATCACAGTTAACACCGCGATACGGATATATTGTAGATTCATAGACTTCCCAACAACTGGTTTTCGAGCGCATTATATAACGGCTAGACCGTTCGTTTCTAAAAATTGTCGACTTGCTCTAAAGAATTACCCAGGATCTGAGATCGGCCCATGAAAAACACGACCGTTTGGGTCAAATCTACCGTGCGAATCGTCAAAAATAAGGTTTAAATTCGATGTCATCTGAATCCCGCCCGAGCGAATTTAGCCTAGCTGGCGCCGAGTTCGTTAAAGAAGCGCACTTAATCAGCGAATTGCCGCCCGATAGTGGCGCTGAAATTGCATTTGCCGGTCGCTCGAATGCCGGAAAGTCGAGCGCGATAAACGCTTTCTGCAATCGCCGAAAACTGGCACGTACGAGTAGAACGCCGGGGCGGACTCAGCAATTCGTTGTGTTCGAGTTTTCCCCAGGTCGACGCTTTATCGATCTACCTGGATTTGGTTACGCGAAGGTATCTAAATCTAAACGTCAGCATTGGGATCATGAAATTCCCGCCTATTTGGAATCAAGACGTTCTTTGATCGGGCTTGTACTAGTGATCGATTCTCGTCATCCGCTAAAAGAACAAGAGCAGGAGTTTCTCTCGTGGTGTGGGGCGGCGGGGCTTCCAACGCTGCTGTTACTGAATAAATGCGACAAACTAAATCAACGCGAGACCGCCCAAACGCTGCGTCTTATCCGGCCGCATGTCGATAATTTCAGCGATCTAATCACCGTGCAGATGTTTTCTGCGACGGCTCGTACGGGTTTAGAGAAGGCTTTGTCCACTATTGCCGGTTGGTATGGCGGATTAGGGTTAAAAAGGGCCCCGGTCAGTGATTTGGGCGATTTAAAGAAACCCGGGTCACTTTAGCCGCGACGATCGGAATTACCGAAGGCAACCCCGTCGTTGGGAGGAACAACGTCCGCTAAAAGCGATCAGCGTGGTTATTGAGGCTGTTGCCGAGGAACTAACTTCCTGCCGGTGCGGAAGAAGTGCGTCGCGCGTTTTGTGCTTAGCGCAACGAGGAGCCAGATTAGCCGTATTTGCGTCGAAATTTGTCGATTCGGCCTGCAGTATCCACAATTTTTTGTTTACCGGTGTAAAACGGGTGGCATGCCGAGCACACGTCAAGGTGCAAATCGTCATCCGCCAACGTCGATTTAGTCGTGAATGTATTGCCGCAACTACACGTCACGCTGAGGTCTTTGTAACTAGGGTGGGTTTCGGATTTCATGGTGTTGAGGCTGCAATTACGCTTGAGAGGGCGCGATTCTAGGGCTCGATGCCAATAATTTCAAGGATCCGCGCGCGAATAACCGATCTTGACCGCCTATTTTCGTCGTGCGGCGTAAAATGCTTAGACCCTAAAGCCGCCGTGTCGGCGCCGATTTAGGTAATCCATTAAGTACACCCCGCCGCCGAAAGCGATTATCAAGCCAAACGCGAATCCTCCGAGCACCGGCAAAGAGAATGCTTCGACAACGATCGCGGGTCGTGGGTTATTGGAGCGTTTGTCGAGTTTTTTCGTGATTTGGAGATTCTCCTGGACTGCGCCCTCCAAATTTTTTGTTAGCGCCAAATTGGTCTTTTCCAGTTCGCTAATGATCGTATCCGCTGGGGTCGTAGAACGGGCCGCGATTTTAGCTTCCAGCGCGATCTGCTTGGTTTGCATTTCTGCAACTTTGAGTTTTTCTCCGGACAACTTGCGCTTTAACTCGGTATTTTCTTTCGCCAACTTGTCGCGTTCTTCGCTCGATATTGGCGCCGTGCCCGCCGTCGATGAGGCCGCCAGTTTCGACTTCAAATCCTCGATCTGTTTGCGCAGTTGGCCGACCTTTACGCTGGCCGGTGCTGCTTCCATTAAATACGCCGAATCCACCCAGCCACTTGCTCCTTGGGCGTCTTTAACAAGCGCAAGTTCGCCTTCGCGTTTAAGCACTTCGAGTTTTGTTCCGGTGGGCAAAACTTTGATTATCGCGCTGGTCAAATTCTGATCTTGGTGCACACCGACCAGTAACTTATCGATAACGTAGGCGTTTTCGGCGGCGTTCACCGCTGCCGGAAAAGTGCCGATTAGCGCGAGGATTTGGAACAGTCGTATTTTCATAGCCATTAGTTGTAAACCGAATCAGCGAGACAGTCCAGCGTGTCTAAGGAGTGGTTCGATGTCTGGTTCCCTTCCGCGAAAGCGTTTGAATAATTCCATTGTATCCTCACTCCCGCCTCGTTCAAGAATGCACTCAAGGAATGCGCGACCGGTATCTTGATTGAACACCCCCTCTTCTTCGAAACGCGAGAATGCGTCTGCTGAAAGTACTTCGGCCCATTTGTAGCTGTAGTAGCCGGCCGCATAGCCACCCGCGAAAATATGCGAAAAACCATGCTGGAAACGATTAAACGCTGGTACTTCAGCTACGGCAATCTTCTGCCGGATCTGATTGAGAACGGTTTGCACAGGCATCGTGCCGGGCTCTTGAGCGTGTAACGTGAAATCAAACAAAGCGAACTCAATCTGGCGGAGCATTTGCATGCCGGCTTGGAAGTCCTTAGCCGCGTGCATCCGTGCATACAAATCCTCGCTTAATGCTTCCCCAGAATCGATGTGGCCGCTAATAAAGTCTAATGCTGCTCGTTCCCAAGCCCAATTTTCGAGAAATTGGCTTGGCAGCTCGACACCATCCCACGGCACGCCGTTGATTCCAGATACTGCCGCTTGATCAACCAAGGTCAACATATGATGGAGGCCATGACCGAATTCATGAAACAGGGTCAGCACTTCGTCGTGTGTGAGTAGCGATTGTTTCCCGTCAATCGGTGGGGTGAAATTACAAGTCAAATATGCGGCCGGATACTGCACGCCCGTTGCATCGACACGTCGGACGACACATTCGTCCATCCATGCGCCGCCGCGTTTGTGATCTCGGGCAAATAGATCGAGGTAAAATACGCCGCGCAGGTTGTCTTCCCGGTCTCTAATTCCGCGAAATAAAACGTCTGGATGCCATGTATCGATTCCATCTATCTCGGACACGGAAATTCCAAACAATCGCTGAACCGTTTCAAACAGTCCAGTGAGAACGCGATCGACTGGAAAGTAAGGGCGCAATTCCTGTTGTGAAAACGAGTAAGCCTTTTCGCGCAACTTTTCTGTGCAATAAGCCATATCCCAGGGTTCGAGAGAATCGAGGCCAATTTCCTCGATCGCAAATTCCTTCAATTTCTCGTAGTCTTGTTCGGCGGAAGGTCTCGAACGTGCAGCCAAGTCCTCGAGAAACTCAATCACCGTCGCCGTGCTGTCCGCCATTTTCGTCGCTAGCGAATATTCCGCGAAGTTAGAAAATCCAAGCAGCTTAGCGAGCTCGAATCGGCGTATTAGAATCTCGTCAATAGTATTCGAGTTGTCGAACTTTCCTGCGTATGGACCTTGGTCCGACGCCCGGGTTACATATGCTGTGTACATTTCCTCGCGAAGTTCGCGGTTGTCACAGTAAGACATCACCGGCATGTAGCAAGGAAAGTCCAAGGTTAATGTATACCCAGATTCGTCTTTATTGCGTGCGTTTTGGATTGCTAGAGATAAAGCGTCGGCAGGCAATCCGGCTAAACTATCCGCACTTAAAATATTTTTCGACCACGCCTGAGTTGCATCCAGAACGTGCTCCGAGAACTGGGTCGTCAGCGTTGCGAGTTCTGCGCTAAGTTCGCGAAAGCGAAGTCTCTTTTCTTCGTCAAGATCGATGCCACCAAGCTGGAAGTCGCGTAACGCGTTTTCGACGACCTTGTGCTGCGCGAGTGACAACGTGGCGAATTCGTCGCCATCGCGAATATTTCGGAATGCATTCGCCAAATCGTCGCTTTGCGCGAGCTCGCTCGTATAATCGGTCAGCATTGTGATCGCGGCATTGTATGCCTCGCGTAGATCATCGCTATCGGCGACGCCATGGAGATGGCCGATGGGTGACCAAAACCGATTCAATCGATCGCCGATTTCTTCGAATGGTAGAACGAAATTAGCCCAAGTTTTGGCGCTCGGATCGCGCAACAATGCATCAATTCCTTGTCGATTTTGGGTGAGTAAATCGGACAATTTAGCGACGATTTTCGTCGGATCGATAGTCGAAAATTGGGGTAGCGTTGTACGTACGCGATCGATGTCTGAAGCGGTCATTGTTCGGCTGGCTCAATTTCGGATGCGCCGATACTACCCGAACTGAACCGATTTCCCACCACTACACGACCCCAGGGATGGGGGAGGTAGAGCGGAGCAGGAAGCCAGAGCCGACGACCCCAGGGATGGGGGAGGTACGACTCCAAGGATGGAGGAGGTAGAGCGACGCAGGAGCCGTTGCCGACTAGAATCGAACTAAGTCCGACAAGCTGCTAACGAATTGCAATAATCCACACAATTATTGAGCTGATATCCATAGATTTTCTGCCGAATGATGGGTGCTTAAAACAGGTGTTAAGCGCCGTCCAATTATACAAAGGGCAACGGCAGCACAAGAGCGTGTTCGTTCGGTTATTGTTTAATTATGCTAGACCATATCGACGCCAACGAACGCGTTCTGAAGTAATTTTGTGCGCTATCGAACAGTTTTATTTACGTTGGCGTGAAGATTAGCCGTAGTGGGGTGAATTCAGATCCGCTCAGACTAAAGGCAGCCATGCTGGGGTACCGTTTGTCGATCAGTGAAACGATTAAATAGGCGATATGAGAATGCGCCGCGCCATCGATATCACGTCGCGACGGCCGAGCAGGAGTGTTGGGATGTGAATGATATATCCCGAGCAAAGTTTCACCGCGTAGGTCGATGGCCGACATCGCACTAATTTGCCCATGCGGATCCATAAAATAGGCACATTCGGGGGTCGGCGACACGTTACCCACCGGATATGCAGAGAGACAGGTCGCGTTTTTACCGGCGACGAAACCGCAGACTTCGGCGTGCGGAAAAGCGCATGCGTGGGCGATAATCGAATTGTATAGGCTTTGAGTAAGGGATAGTTTTGTCAATCGTTTGCGACGCCACAAACCGGACATTTCGGATCGCGCTTAAAGCGCATTTCTTGCCAGTCCATTGAAATTGCATCCAACAGGAGCAGGCGACCGGTGAGATCAGTGCCGATATCCATTAATACTTTTAGCGTTTCCAGCGCTTGGACACTGCCGATAATGCCGAGCAGTGGTGCGATGACCCCGGTTTGTGAACAGCTCTCCGCAAGACCGCCGTCGCTGCGATACAAGCATTGATAACACGGACTATCCCCCACCCCGGGATGGTAAACGCTGACTTGTCCTTCGAATCGAATTGCTGCGCCTGAAACCAACGGTTTTCGCCGCGCGAAACATGCTCGATTTATCGCGAACCGAGTGTCAAAATTATCTGTCGCATCGACGACAATGTCGACGTCCGCAATTGCGGAACTCATTTCATTATCATTGAGTCGTTGGTTGATCACCTCGATCTCAATTTCAGGATTGAGTTCGTGCAAGCGATCTCGCGCAGAGTCGACCTTAGGACGGCTTAGGTCACGCGTTCCGTGAACTATTTGTCGTTGCAGATTCGATAACTCCACGACATCGAAGTCAACAAGTTTAAGGCGCCCAACGCCAGCCGCGGCGAGGTACATGGCGATGGGTGAACCTAGTCCACCGAGTCCGAATAATATTGCACTGGAATCGAGCAGCTTTTGCTGACCGTCTATATCGATCTGCGGTAGCAGAATATGGCGGCTGTAGCGGAGTAGTGTTGCGTCTTCCATATCAATAGTCGATTTCGTTACTATTTTTTTGTGCCGAGTACTGACGCCAATGCTGGGCCCGATCGTCGCGTCGCCCATGACGTTGGTGTCGATAACGGCTCACGTAAATTTCACGTATGAAACTATCCCAGCCGGTTTCATTGTTGGTTTCTTGTTCGATGATCGCATCTTGATAGCGACGTATCCAAAGGCCAATGCGTTGGTAAATATTCGACCCAAATTCTAGGCCACAAGATTCGACCAGCGCCAGCAGGTGTGATGCGTTTGTCTTCGGTACATCATATGCAATGTGTAGCACGCCGTCGGCCAGGCGCACGTCTTGCACCCCCGAGACGGTAAACAGGCAAGACTTAGCGGCCGACTTCGCAGCATCGCTGCCGATAATGTTACCGCGAATATTTTTAATCATGCTCGATTACATGCCCCGTGGGTTATTCGTTCGTGGCCGGCTAAATCTCGTTGCGTAGCAATCTGAACAAAACCGTTTTTGGTCAATAAATCCCGTACCCCTACAGCCTGATTATACCCATGCTCAAGGGCAAGCTTGCCTCCCGGCACCAGGGCGTTTCCCGCACTTTCAATAATCGCTCGAAGCTCGGTGAACCCATCCCGACCGGCAGCCAGGGCAGTGGGCGGCTCAAAACGAATATCAGACTCAAGCAGCGCGGGATCGCCGCTGCAAATATAGGGTGGGTTGCTGACAATCAAATTGAACGTTCTCGGCGTGAGTGCGGCGGACCAATTGCCCTTCACAAGCGCAATTTTCGATCCAGCATGGGTAACGCAATTATGCGCCGCAACAATCAATGCGGCAGCGCTTTTTTCGACCGCAACAACGGTCGCGTCCGGTCGCTCTCTGCTGATGGAAACCGCGATCGCGCCGCAGCCCGTGCCGAGATCGGCGATCAGCGGATTAACTTCATCACTTACCAGGCTTAGCGCTGCTTCGACGAGTAATTCAGTTTCCGGACGCGGAATCAGCACATGTTCGTTGACCACAAACGGTAATGACCAGAATTCTTTTACGCCAATAATTTGCGCGACGGGTTTTCCCTGGAGCCGCTCATTCACCAAGGCCTGGTAGTGTTCGTTCTGCTTTCGATCTAGCACGCATTTACCGTTGCGATAGACGCCTGCACGATCGCAATTCAAAACGTGGGCCATAATTAATTCTGCGTCGAGGATGGCCGAACTACTCGACGATAAGCGTCGACGAGCTTCGCGAACGATGCTGTCTATCGGCGATTTCTCCAGTGAGTCGGTTAACATCTCGACTAATCGGCGGCAAGATCTGCCATTAGATCGGCCTGATGTTCTCGCAATAACGGTTCAACGATCAGCCCAAGCTCGCCCTCGGTGACGTCGGCGAGTTTGTAAAGCGTGAGATTTATTCGATGATCGGTGACTCGACCTTGCGGATAATTGTAGGTGCGAATTCGCTCGGAGCGGTCACCACTGCCGACAAGACTGCGGCGATTTTGTGCCTGCTCCGAAGCAATTTTATCGCGCTCTGATTGAAGAAGCTTAGCCTTAAGTAAACTCATCGCGCGGGCACGATTCTTGTGTTGTGACCGTTCATCCTGGCATTCGACTACCACTCCCGTGGGCAAGTGAGTTAATCGTATGGCTGAATCAGTTTTATTCACGTGTTGTCCGCCCGCCCCCGAGGCGCGAAACGTATCGACGCGCAAGTCGCCCTGGTTAATATCAATATCTGCAACCTCATCGACCTCCGGCATCACCGCGACGGTGCAAGCGGATGTATGAATTCGACCTTGAGATTCCGTTTCGGGGACCCGTTGCACGCGGTGCGCGCCCGATTCAAATTTTAGACTCGCGTATGCGCCCCGGCCAATAATTTTGGCGATAACTTCTTTATATCCCCCTGCCTCGCTTTGATTCGCACTCATAATCTCAGTTTTCCAACCGCGGTTTTCGGCGTACTTTAGATACATGCGGAGTAGGTCGCCAGAAAAAATCCCGGCTTCGTCACCGCCGGTTCCGGCTCTTATCTCGAGAAATATATTCGCGTCGTCGGCCGGATCTTTTGGAATCAATAGGCTTTCGAGTTCCGATTCGGCGACGCTGATTTGTTTTTTCGAATCGTTGATCTCTTCGAGCGCTAAGTCGCGCATCTCAGCCTCGCTTTCGGCATAAAGCTCTTCAGCTTGGACGAGGTTGTCGAGCAATTGTTGGTAGCCGATGAAACAATTCACTACCGGGTCGATTTCGGCCCGTTCGAGAGAGCACGCTCGATACTTATTCTGGTCGTTAATGATCTCTAGGGTAGAGAGCAAGGCATCGAGTTCTTCGCGGCGCTCGGCGATGCTTTCAAGTTTTTCCGTCATGCGTTGTTTCATTTAATCTCATTTCCAAACTAATCGCCGAGAATTTTGCTAAGCGACGCTAAGTGCCTTGGGTGATCTCAGCTGCAAGCGACCCTTGCAATTAGTTAACTGTAATTAAGCGGTTGCGCGCGATGAGGCGTTGTTCAATCGCGCCGTCCATTACCGCAATCGTGCTACGCCGCTGTAGGACCCCTCGAGGTTACGAATCCGCATCGAGCAATTAGAATATAAGAATTCTCTCCGGAACCAACTTAATATTTGTTGGCCTAAGCGGAGAGCTGCCGATTTATGCGATCCCGGCAGGCCGGTTTGAGTCGGCGTGGCGTATACTCATTAATAGTTTAAACTAGCATAGCCGATGTAATGTTATCGACGTCTCGAAACCGCAATTGCCATACTAATCTGTAGATTGCTTTGACCGCACAGCCGAAATTCGCATTGAGAACGCCACCTATGTGGCACGGTAAAGCACATCGTAGCGCGTGCGGTATGGCTGGCGGATTGTTGACATTGTTGCTTGTCGCGTGCGCTGGCAACTCCCCCACGCGCCCCAATCCCGCCCCTGTGACCAACGCTATCGTCACTACGGATCTGCCGCAAGGCCACGAGCGCGTGATACTTAATGTCGGAAATCTCGTCGACAATCGTGTGCGCCAGCAAGATGATTTTGACCCCGACAACGATCCATTGTTTCAAATACTGGTTGCAGAGTTTGCCGGCCAACGCGGTCGCCTTGATGTGGCTGCAGAGAATTACGCAGCTGCAGCGCGTCAACTACAAGATCTCGAAGTCGCTAAACGAGCAACTCGAATAGCGGTATTTTCGCGAGATAACGCGGCAGCACTAGAGTCTGCAAAAATTTGGGTAGCCCAAGCGCCGGAAGATATTGAGGCAAGACAAATACTTGCCGCCATGCACATACGATCGGGTGAAGTAGATGCGGCGATTACTCAGCTCGAAACAGTTTTAAACACGGCGACGGATAGTGCAAATCGACACCTCGGTACGATTGCAAATTTACTCTCTCGCGAAGAAGATAAATTAACCGCGCTAAAGGTGATGGAAAGGCTCATTGCTAAACGCGATAACGACCCTGACGCACAGCTCGCCTACGCGTTACTCGCCATCCGCGCTGAAGAGGTGGAGCGTGCCAACAAAGCGATGGAAGCCGTTCTCGACTCAAACATCGGCAATTTGAATATCGCGATGGCTTATGTCGGTTTATTACAAAAAAACTCGAAAACACACGTCGCGTTCAACTGGTTAGACCGCGCGATCAAAAAAAGTCCAGACGACGCAGGCTTGCGATTGATTTACGCCCGTCTTTTGGCTGATTCCAACCGCTATGAAGAAGCCCGGCTACAGTTTGCCTTATTGGCGGCGAAAACCCCTGATAATAGTGATGTTATCTACGCGCTGGGATTGTTGAATTTGCAGGCCAACCGGATCGACGAAGCCGGCGATAATTTTTCGGCACTACTAAAACTCGAAGCGCGCGACTACGACGCGAATTTCTATTTAGGGCAAATTGCGGAATCGCGCCAAGAACACGCTTCGGCAATGGAGTTATACGGCAAAGTAAACGGCGGTTCGAATCACTTTCAAGCGCAGGTGAGAATCGCCTTAATCTTGTCGCTGCAAAACGAAATATCCCCCGCGCGCGCGCAGTTGCACTCGATTGACGTACAAACCGAGGAGCAAAAATTTCAACTTGTTCGGGCAGAGGGCGAAATTTTAGCCCAACACGACCGGTTTGAAGACGCGATGGTCGTCTATGACCGCGCACTTGAAGATTCGTATGACATGGAGCTGCTATATACACGTGCGATGTTGGCCGAAAAACTCGATCGCTTTGACGTGCTTGAAGCAGACTTGCAAACGATCATTGAGCGTGAGCCGGATAATGCTCAAGCACTGAACGCGTTGGGGTACACCTTAGCGGACCGAACAGATCGGTACGAAGAAGCGTACGAATTTGTGCGCCGGGCTTTAGTTCTTAATCCGGAAGACTTCTACACCTTAGATAGCATGGGCTGGGTTCTCTATCGACTGGGACGCCTCACTGAGGCCGTCGAATACTTGACCAAGGCGCGTGAAATCAAGGATGACCCGGAAGTCGCGGCGCATTTGGGTGAAGTGTTATGGGTTATGGGGGATAAACAAGCAGCTCGTGACATTTGGGACAGCGCACTCAAAGATACGCCCGATGACCGACGCTTGTTGGATGTTATACAACGGCTAGCACCGTGAACTGGTCGGTGATCGCAATCGCTGCCCTGGCGGCGGGTTGCGCTGGCAATCGAGTTAACCCGCCACCGGCGCCGAGTTCAACACCTGCTGCGAACATCGAATCCGTTAATAGCTGGCGCGCCGATGGTCGGATTGCTATCCAGCGCGGCGACGAAGGATGGAGCGCAAGGCTGCGGTGGAAAAAATCTGGCGACGAATTTCAAATTCGACTCATTGCGCCATTAGGTCGCGGAACCTACGAAATCGCCGGTAATAGCGCAGCCGTTGCGTTGGTCGCACCGAGTGGCGATCGATTTACCTCGACAGACGCCGAGTCACTAATGCGGGAGCAATTGGGCTGGAGTATTCCACTTGGCGGCGCACAGTATTGGTTGCGGGGATTGTTCGCCCCAGGCGCTAGTGCGACGATGATCAACGCCGATCAAACCGGGCGCCTTAAAGACATGCAGCAATTAGGATGGCGGATTAGTTTCTTGCGGCATGTGTCGGTCGACGGGTTCGAGTTGCCGGCCAAACTCTATCTTCACCATGAAAACCTTAAGGTCCGTATTGCGATTTCGAAGTGGGAATTGAATTGATCACGAACCCGAAATATTGGCCAGCGCCTGCGAAGATAAACCTATTCTTGCATGTCACCGGCCAGCGCAGTGACGGATATCATTTATTGCAGACACACTTTCAGTTTCTGGATTACTGCGACCGCTTAGAATTTCGCCTCAACGAAGACGCCGAGATTACCCGCTTAAACGACCTCCCAGGTGTTCCCGTTGAGGATGATTTGGTCGTGCGCGCCGCCAGGTCGCTCGCCCGACACGCGCCGCCAGGTAGCGGCGTCGCCATCAACGTCGAAAAACTAATTCCGGCCGGCGGTGGCCTCGGTGGCGGAAGTTCCGACGCCGCGACGACATTGGTCGCTCTAAACGAATTATGGAACCTCGGCATGTCGCGCGCCGAACTCGCAACTTTGGGCTTAGATCTGGGAGCAGACGTTCCAGTGTTCGTGCATGGGCACGCGGCATGGGCAGAAGGGGTGGGCGAAAAGCTCACACCACTTGAGGCCGTAGAAGGTACCGTGTTGGTCGTCCATCCAGGTTGCAGTGTGGCGACGGCGGATATTTTTACGCACCCGGAATTGACACGTGATACGCCAGCCATCAAAATCCAGGACCTTGGAACGTCGATAGTTGCTAATGATTGTGAAGCCGTCACGGTTAAGCTCTACCCCGAGGTTGAGCGCGCGCTGGATTGGTTACGGCAGTTCGGGGACTCGAGAATGTCAGGGACTGGCGCATGTGTTTATGCACTATTCGAGTCCATTTCGCGTGCAGAAAGAGCCGCCGCCACAATGCCTGAAGAGTGGGCTTGGTTTGTGGCCCAGCGACGAAATATTTCTCCGTTGATGGAGACCCTAACAGCAATCGGCAAGCGCGACTGACCGAACATAACAATGCGAACAATACCCAATTCTGACTAACAACAAGTTAATCATTTGGGGTGTAGCCAAGCGGTAAGGCACGGGGTTTTGATCCCCGCATTCCCAGGTTCGATCCCTGGCACCCCAGCCATTTTTTTGTTTCGTTGCCCCGAGGATAGAGATGTTTGACGAATCGGCGATGCTTTTCACGGGTAATTCCAACCCTAAGCTCGCACGGGCAGTTGCGGCCCACCTGCAAGTTCGTCTCGGCAAGGCGTCCGTGGGACGTTTTAGCGACGGCGAAATCATGGTTGAAATTGAAGAGAACGTCCGTTCCCAAGACGTTTTTGTACTGCAATCCATCTGCCAGCCGACGAACGATAATTTGATCGAGCTTTTGGTCTTAATCGATGCGCTACGTCGCGCCTCCGCGGCTAAAATTACAGCGGTAATTCCGTATCTCGGCTACGCCCGCCAAGACCGGCGTCCACGCTCAGCCCGGGTACCGATCACGGCTAAAGTCGTGGCAAATATGATCGCTAGCGTCGGTACGGATCGCGTTTTAACTTTGGATCTGCACGCCGATCAAATTCAGGGTTTTTTCGACATGCCGATGGATAATATCTACGCCTCGCCAGTGCTGCTCGGGGATATTTGGAAGCATGAATATCCCGAATTGATAGTCGTCTCGCCGGACGTCGGTGGTGTCGTTCGGGCACGTGCGCTCGCACGACGCTTGGATAATGCCGATCTTGCGATTATCGACAAACGGCGCCCCCGAGCGAACGAAGCCCAGGTGATGAATATTATCGGTGATGTTGACGGTCGCAGTTGCGTACTTGTGGACGACATGGTCGATACAGCCGGAACCTTGTGTAAGGCAGCGGCGGCGTTAAAAGATCAAGGGGCTAGTAAAGTTGTCGCATATTGCACACATCCAGTGTTATCCGGCGCTGCAATCGACAATATTTCTGCATCGGCGCTCGATGAACTCGTCGTCACCGATACGATACCGCTAGCTGATGCGGCACAAAAGTGCGCAGTGATTCGTCAACTCACAGTGGCTGAACTAATTGGTGAAAGTATTAACCGCATGAATCGCGGCCAATCTTTGAGCTCAATGTTCGTCGATTAGCAGCCGTTGCGGCTCGTACCGGAAGTTCCCTAGCCTGTCGGGTATCTACCCGATGGCAATGATCCGCTGTCCACGCGTCGCTGCTAACCACTAATTTTCGAGATTAACCCCATCCCCACGCAGTTTTTGCTAACTTTTAGGTGGTTTTTTATATACAATCCGCGGTCCCCTAGGATTTGGTCGCGAATCTTAGGCTTGTCGATTACCTATCTACTTGGAGTAGAACCAATATGGAACAATTTGAAATAGTCGCCGAAGCGCGCGAACGTAAGGGCAAAGGTGCGAGCCGCCGCCTGCGTCGCACCGGGTACATTCCCGGCATCCTTTACGGTGCAAACAAAGACCCATTGAATATTCAGTTAGAACACAATGACGTCATCAAACACACGGAACTCGAAGCGTTTTATTCTCACGTCCTCACCTTAAAGCTTCCCAGTGGTGAACAACGCGTCGTGTTGAAAGACATGCAGCGTCATCCTTACAAAGCGCAAGTCCTGCATATGGATTTCTTGCGCGTCGACGAAAATGAAAAACTTTCGATGCGTGTGCCGTTCCACTTCACTAACGAAGAAATCTGCGCGGGGGTTAAAGCCGGTGGCGTTTTATCGCACGTGATGACAGAAATCGATATATCCTGCTTACCACGTGATTTGCCTGAATACATCGAGGTTGACGTTGAGCATCTGGAGCTCGGTGACTCATTGCATTTAGCTGACTTGACGATACCCAGCGGTGTTGAGATTGCGGCACTCGCACACGGCGGCGACGACGCGCAATCCGTCGTATCTGTTCAGGTACCACGGGTTGTCGAAGAGCCTGCAGATACACCTGCCGAGGCGGCCGGCGGCGAATCGGCAGACGCAGCAGAGGATGAGGCAGGGCCGGACTCCGACGCCTAAAGCGGAACGCCAACGGACTGAAATGCGTGGCCAAATCAGACGGATTAGGTCTTGTCGTTGGCTTGGGAAATCCAGGCCAACAGTATTCGAAGACCCGGCACAACGCAGGTTTCTGGTTTGTAGATAAACTTGCCGAGCAGTATTCGGCAAGTTTCAAATTCGAATCCCGCTTCAACGGCGATATTTGTCGGGTAACAATTGGCAACTCGGCAGTGTGGTTGTTGAAACCACAATCGTTCATGAATGCAAGCGGTCTCAGCGTCGCTGCTTGTGCCGCTTACTACAAGATAGAGGCAGGCCGATCGCTCGTCGTGCACGACGAACTCGCCCTTAAATGCGGGGAATTGCGTTTAAAGAAAGGCACAGGGCACGGCGGTCACAATGGTTTGCGTGATATTACGTCGCATTTTGGGGCCGATTTTTTAAGGGCTCGGGTTGGAATCGGACATCCGGGCTCTGGTCGCGACGTCGCTAACTATGTACTCAAAGCGCCGAGTAAAATTGAGCAGGATCTCATACAAGATTCGCAAGTTCGCTTACTTGTAGAAATAGAATCTCTCGTAGACGGCGAATTCGCGGTTGCTTCCGAGCGACTCGCGAAATAATCGAACTAAAATTGACCAGGCAATCGAGAGCAGAAAATGGGTTTTAAATGCGGAATTGTTGGGATGCCGAATGTTGGCAAGTCCTCTCTGTTTAATGCGCTAACCCGATCGGCGATTGCGGCCGAAAATTATCCTTTTTGCACAATCGATCCAAATATTGGCATCGTTCACGTCCCGGATCCCCGGCTTGAAAACATCGCCACGATTATTAACCCGAAACAAGTTTTGCCGGCGACGATGGAATTCGTCGACATTGCTGGCCTTGTTGCCGGGGCATCGAAAGGAGAGGGTCTTGGCAATCAATTCCTCGCCCATATTCGAGAGACCCAAGCTATCGGCCACGTCGTCCGTTGCTTTGACGATGATAACGTCGTGCACGTGGCCGGACGTGTCGATCCTCTGGCCGATATGGAAATAATCGAAACCGAGCTAGCGCTTGCGGATTTGGAAACACTCACTCGTGCGTCTGATAAAGCGCAAAAACTCGCCCGATCCGGCGACAAATCTGCGCAAACCTTAGTTGAACAATTGCAGGGGATACTCGACGGCCTGGATCAGTTTCGACCAGTTCGCGTGCAGAATCTCGATGACGAAACCTTAGTCAGCATAAAGTCATACAACTTATTGACCGCTAAGCCGGTCGTATACGTCGCAAATGTCGACGAATCAAATTTGGCCGGCAACGACATGTCGAGAAAAGTCAGCGATTATGCCCAAGTACAAGGCGCGCAATGCGTCGTACTATGCGCCGCGCTCGAGGCGGAGTTAGCACTTTTGGAGGACCAAGAGCGCGAAGAGTTTCTTGGCGAAATGGGTATATCGGAACCGGGGCTTAACGTTTTTATTCGTGCTGGTTACGAGTTACTAGGTCTACAAACTTTCTTTACCGCGGGGCCCAAAGAGTGCCGCGCCTGGACGGTGCGAAAGAATGCGACCGCACCTAAAGCAGCTGCTGTGATCCACACGGATTTCGAGAAAGGTTTTATTCGGGCCGAGGTTATTGGCTACGGTGATTTCATCACCTACAACGGCGAGTCGGGCGCTCAGGAGGCTGGGCGGCTGCGCTTAGAAGGGAAAGAATATCTCGTCGAAGACGGCGACGTGATGCATTTTCGATTCAATGTTTGATCACTCTAATCCCATGATGAAGTCCCAATGGGCCTCGTCTACCGGCATAACCGAAAGACGATTACCTCTTTGAACTAGGCGCATATTCTCGATTTCCTTATGCTCCTTGAGTTCGCGTAATGAAATGGTTCGTTTAAATTTGCGCTTAAATTTAAGGTCTACAACAAACCACCGAGGGTCGGCGGGATCACTTTTCGGATCGAAGTGCGGATCATTCGAATCAAAAGCCGTCGGATCTGGATACGATTCTTTGACAACTTGCATGATGCCGACAATGCCGGTTACCTCGCAGTTTGAATGATAGAAAAACACCAGATCGCCTTTCTTAATTGAGTCGCGAAGCATGTTGCGTGCTTGATAGTTACGCACGCCATCCCACATATCAGTTTGCTTAGGGCAAGCTTTTAAGTCATCGATACTGAATTCGCCTGGTTCAGACTTCATTAACCATTTTTGCATATGCTAAACACCAGCTTGGAAGGATGGGGGGGCAGATATGCGGCGCGGAATGAAAAGCGGTGTTCTCCGCGATGCCGCGACCGGCCGTAAGCTTGAACCAAAGGCTCAAGGTGGAACGTTTCGCAGAGAATCAGGCTTTCTGCTCGAAGGCAGACATGCACAACATCGCTGAACGATCGGTTCCGGGCTACAACGATTATAGGCTCAAGGATTATCCAGCCCGTACGCGTACAACACAGAGAACACCATTTTAAATTGTTTGCTTGCTTCCTATATTCTCATCACGACGCGTCAGTTAATTCAAATGCCTGCTCGTGAGATAGGGCGCTATTAATCTTGCTTTGAATGCGATCTATCCCGGCACCTAAATCGGAGCTCATTGTTTCGTTGTGTTTACGATACTCGAGATACTCGTGAGTGACATTCAGCGCCGCCATTACAGCAATTCGCTCCGCCCCGATCACTTTGCCGCTGTCACGCTGTTCTTGCATCTTGTTGTTCAGAAACTCAACCGACGCGAACAAGGCCTCGCGTTCATTCTCGGTGCTACCGACGATATATTCTTTGTCGAGAATAGTGACAGTTATCGGTTTAACGGCGTCGTTCATGAACGCGTTTCCATGGCTTTAAGACGAGCGATCATTGCTTCGACCCTTGTACGAGCTTGCTCCGTCTTCTCGATGAGCGTTGCACGTTCAATTGTAAGCGACGATTGTTGGCTACGGAGTGCTTGATTCTCCGAGGCCAGACTTTCGATCGTTTTGATCAACTCATCGACCCTCGATTCGAGTGCCGCCAGTTCCAGTTTTTCTTTATCTGCTTGCGTCATGTTGCAACGAGTGAGCTCTTTGATTAGATATTTCGGTCAACGCGATCAATATAGAGAAGGGACAATCTTCGGTCAACTGCCTACCGCGCCGTGTTGAGGCCTAATCGACGAGATGCTTTTCCTCAGCCGGGCACTCTTTTTAGCGCTTTAGCAGGGGCTTAAGCCATGGGATAATCGGGACACCAACTGGTGTGACATACTTATGAGCGAGAATTTTGACGACGCGCTGTTTGACGCTGTGGACGGCGCCCTCAATTTAATGGACTGCGATATTGGTGCTGCCGAGTGTCACGGCATCCTTTGCGGGATGACCTGCGGTGTCCAGCACGTCGACCCGTCGGCTTGGCTTGGCCACGTTACCGGTTATCACGAATACATCGGGCTCGACGATCTCGGCAGCGGTCACGCCTTAATCCAGCTCCTCGACGGCACGAAGAGCGGGTTTACGGCGGACGATTTCTCTCTGCAGATGTTATTGCCATCTGACGACACAGAGCTGGCACAAAGGACGATTGCGCTAAGCGCCTGGTGTCGCGGATTTCTCTCAGGGTTCGGGCTTACAGAAATGGCCGACATTCGAGAGTTGAGCGACGATTGCCAAGGTTATTTGCGCGACCTTCAGGAAATTGGGCGGGTAGACTCTCAAAGCTCGGATGACAATGACGACGAGCGGGCGTTGTTGGAGATTTGCGAATACGTTCGAATGGGCGCGATGCTGCTCCGCGAAGAAGCCTTGTTTTCTGATTCAGCGCAATCCGATAGTGAAACGATTCATTGACGCCGACGCACGCACAAATGCATTTGCGATGCCTAGAAGTTGACTGCCACGGGCCGCGCACCGGACGATAATCGGCTAGAGGCGTTCATTTAAGGCCGTGGCATAATCCTGATGAATAAGTTAGCGCAACATGAGATAACGGCCACTTGATGCACAAGGCGTAATATAAATTATGGATAAAAGAGAATTCGTACGTCGTCGCAAAAGACTGATGGACATGATCAACACCGGCGGTATTGCGATTCAACCAACCTCTCCGGAGCGTGTGCGCAACCGCGACGTATTTTTCCCGCATCGCTCAGATAGCGATTTTCACTATCTCACCGGGTTCCCGGAACCGGAAGCCGTTGCGGTGATGGTGCCGGATCGTACACAAGGTGAATTTTTACTGTTTTGTCGCGAAAGCGACCCCACTGCCGAAACTTGGCATGGGCGTCGCGCAGGTCTCCATGGCGCGTGTGAACATTACGGCGCAGATGATGCGTTCCCAATCTCCGATCTCGACGACATCTTGCCCGGCCTGCTCGAAAATAAAGATCGTATCTACTACACCATGGGACGTTACCCCGAATTTGATCAGCGTCTCGTGAGCTGGATTACACAAGTCACCGATAAAGGCCGCGCCGGCGTTCACGCACCCGATCAATTCGTCTCGCTGGGCCATGTGCTCCACGAAAGCCGTTTATATAAGAGTCATCAGGAAATAAAAGCGATGCGCCGCGCCGCGACAATTGCCGCCGAAGCACATCGGCGCGCCATGATCGCTTGTCGTCCCGGAATGTTTGAGTATCAAGTCGAGGCCGAATTAATTCATACGTTTATGCATAACGGTGCACGTTCACCGGCCTACCCGAGTATCGTTGGCGGTGGGGCGAATAGTTGCATATTGCATTACGTCGAGAATCAGGACCAATTGAAAGATGGCGATCTACTACTGATCGATGCGGGCGCGGAATACGATTGTTATGCGAGTGACATTACTCGAACGTTTCCAGTAAACGGTAAGTTTACGCGCGACCAAGCAGCTATTTACGAAATTGTTTTAGATGCACAACTGGCGGCAATTGCCGCAGTTCAACCTGGCAATACGTGGAACATGCCACATGATGCGGCGGTCGAGGTGATAACGCGTGGCTTGGTCGATGTCGGAATATTAAAAGGGCGGCCGAGCAAGCTCATTAGGGACGAAGCGTACCGTCCTTACTATATGCACAAGACCGGCCATTGGCTCGGCATGGATGTGCACGATGTTGGCGACTACAAAGTTTCCGACGAATGGAGGACCTTTGAGCCCGGTATGGTAACGACCGTTGAGCCCGGCTTGTACCTTGCTTCGAGCATCAAAGGATTGGCAAAACGATGGTGGGACATCGGCGTTCGCATCGAAGACGATGTGCTCGTCACAAAATCTGGCCACGAAGTATTAAGCGCTAACGCACCGAAACAAATCGACGACATCGAATCGCTAATGCATGAAGACCGTGTCGCCTGACTATGATTGCGTTATCGTTGGAGCGGGTTTGGTTGGTATCGCTCAGGCGATCGCACTTCAACAATCTGGATTAAATGTCGCGTTGCTCGACACGCGACAACCTTCTACGGCCACGTCATCAACTGACCAACGTGGTTTAGCACTTTCGCCTTCGTCACAGACATTTCTCCGCGAATTAGGATTGTGGGACGACCTTGCCTCGGTCGTGCAACCAATTCGCGAAATTCACGTAAGCGACCAGGGCCATTTTGGCGCCACCCGAATGAACGCGCGCGACGCCGGCTTGGAAGCGTTGGGTTATGTGTGCCCAGCGAACCGTTTACTTGAGACGCTTGAATCAGCACTAGTTAACGACGTTGATATTAGTTGGCAAACGAACCTCGAACACATCGACCTAGCCAGTGATCGGGTGCTTCTCCGGGTCCGTGATAGCGCCGGCGAACGAGAGTTTTCAACTCGCTTACTCGTTGGGGCAGATGGGCTAAACTCAATAGTTCGCGAATCAAGCGGCATTGAAAGCCGAACCCACGACTACGGTCAGAGCGCTATCGTCGCCAATGTAACGTTGAGTTATGCTCAGCAGGATACCGCCTACGAGCGATTTACCCGCTGCGGACCGATGGCGTTATTGCCATTGCGCAACGGTCGCCACGTCGTGGTGCGATGCTGCGAAAACGCTCAACTCGAAGCGCTCTTATGCGCAAGCGACGCCGACTTCTTAGCCTCGTTAGACGCCGGCTTCGGCCACCGCTTTGGACTGTTCAGCGAATTGTCTAAACGGTCGGCGCATTCGTTAAGCTTAAGTTGGGCAAAGCGGATCACTGGCCGGCGACTGGCACTAGTTGGTGCGGCGGCCGTCACGATTCATCCAAATGGCGCCCAAGGCTTGAATCTGGGTTTGCGCGACGTAGCCGAATTAGCGCGTTGCGTTAGCATCGCGCTCAAGGCCGGCGATGATATTGGTGGCGAACGGTGCTTGGCGGAATTCGCGACTGCAAGACACGCCGATCATCGCGCAATCGTCCGCTTTACCGACATGATGGCGCAGATTTCCTCGAGCTCACTCGCGCCGATCAGCGCGCTGCGAAACCTAGCCATGTTGGGTTTGGATATTATTCCACCGGCAAAGAATTGGTTGATTCGCCAGGCGACTGGGGCACTTGTCCTAACGTACCGGCATTGAGCACCGCGTTGCACGAATCTAGTCAATCAGATATTGCTATCGCCGGCGCCGGCGCCGTTGGCCTAGCGAGTGCTTTAGCGCTCGCGAAGCAAGGCTATCGCATCACGCTCATCGATCCGGACCAAGAGCAGCCCGTACTACCCGCGCCCTACGACCTCAGGACCTACGCTCTGACCCCTGCATCCATGCGATTTTTCGAGCGGCTCGGCGTTGCCAATTGGTTCGACCGTGAGCGGCTCGAAGCTTTTCAAGGCATGCGCGTATGGGATGGTAATAGCGCCGGTTCGTTAGAATTCAGTGCAGCGGCGCTTGGTCGCGAGTGTCTAGGTTACATTATCGAAGATTCAAATCTACGTCGTGCGTTACATACCGCCGTGGAACGGTGCGACTCAATAATTCGGCGCTACGATGCCGTCACCGACGTCAAGATAGCCGACGCCAACGTCGAATTGATGTTTGGTGAACCGCATACTTCGATCCGGTCGCGTTTGCTACTCGGATGCGACGGCGCAAAATCGCATGTTCGATCGCTGCTTGGGATCGAGGCACAAAGAACCGAATATACTCAGCACTCACTGGTGTGTAACGTTGAGGTGGAACAGGTTCATGATAGCGTCGCGCGACAGAGATTTCTTCGCGACGGCCCAGTCGCTTTTCTGCCGCTACCGGATAAACGTTCGTGTGCCGTCGTATGGTCGACCAGTCCAGAACAAGCGTCGATGGCATTGAATGCACCAGCCGTCGATTTTGAGCAACTGCTAGGTAGCGCATTCGCAAACAACTTGGGTCGTGTGACGCTGCGTAGCGAACGCGCTGTCGTTCCACTGCAAAAATTACACACGGCGAAGTACGTGACAGGCCGTTCAGTCCTACTTGGCGATGCGGCTCACGTCGTCCACCCCTTGGCAGGACAAGGATTAAACCTCGGCCTGATGGATGCCGCAGCACTCGCCGAATGTTTAGGTCCACGGGATAAACTAAACCTTGAATTTCCCCGCTCCGCGCTGCGCCGCTTTGAACGCATGCGTCGTGGCGAAAACCTAGCAATGCTAAGCCTTACAGACCAACTAAACCGTCTATTCCGCGACAACAATCCGCTTGTCGAATCAATACGCGCGGCTGGGATGGTCGGAGTGAGCCGATTCTGGCCGCTAAAAACCTGGCTTATGCTGCGAGCCATGGGCGATGTCGGAGACGTCCCGGCGTTAGCAGCACGTGGTTAGCAAATAATCTGCCTCGCGACTACCGCGTAAATCCACCTTGTGCGAGAATCCGCCGTTCGAATAACACTGGAATGCCGTCGTGGGAACAACAAGTAACGCTTTATACGAATCCGCAATCAAGAGTCTTCCGCTGGTTCAGCGCGGTAAAGTCCGCGATATTTATGCCGTCGGGGATGACCATTTACTGATTGTCACAACCGATAGACTGTCCGCATTCGACGTAATCTTAACCGATCCAATTCCCGGTAAAGGCGCGATTTTAACCGCCACCTCGAACTTTTGGTTCGATCAAATGAGCGATGTTATCGATAACCATTTGAGCGATATAACGTTGCAAGAGGTATTGCCAGACGAAGCCGAACGGCAACCAGTAATCGATCGCGCGATCGTGGTCAAAAAATTGAATCCGTTACCGATCGAAGCAATCGTGCGCGGCTATATCATTGGCTCCGGCTGGAAAGACTATCAGCGAACCGGACGGGTTTGCGGCATCGAGTTGCCGGCAGGTTTACAACAGGCGGAGAAATTACCCGAACCGATTTATACGCCGTCGACTAAGGCCGACGTCGGCGATCATGACGAGAACGTCGACTTCGCTTCTACCGTGTCGTTAGTCGGAGAGGAGATCGCGAACAAAGTTCGTGATACGAGTTTAGAGATCTACACTCGTGCGGCGAAATTTGCGCTCGAAAAAGGGATCATAATTGCTGACACGAAGTTCGAGTTTGGGACGGATGCCAATGGCAAACTTCACCTTATCGATGAAGCCCTAACGCCTGATTCGTCCCGTTTTTGGCCGGAATCGGAGTATCTGATTGGCGTCAGTCCACCAAGTTTCGATAAACAGATTGTGCGTGATTATTTGGAAACCCTCGATTGGGACAAGCGCCCGCCTGCGCCTAAGCTGCCGCCCGAGGTCGCTGAGAAAACCGCGGCAAAATATCGCGAAGCGCTAGAACGAATCACCTCACCTAGGTAGGCGAACGTTATTCGTCAGGATCAAGCGACGTGCTCGACGTATGCACCGGCAGTGACGATTTTCATGCCGTTCGTACCGCCGACGTCGCCGAGCAGATCACCTTTAGTGATGATCACTTTGTCGCCGTCTGCGATAGCGCCGCGGGCGCGTAGTTGATCTAATATTCCGGCCGTCACTTCGGCGTGTTCGATATTGCGAATGTCGAACGCAAGCGGCTGCACGCCGCGATAAAGACTGACTTTGCGCAATGTCTCGGTGAGCCCTGACATGGCGAAAATGGGAATATCCGTGCGGATCCGCGACATCCATTTCGTCGTCGCGCCGGTTTCGGTTAGTGCCGCTATTGCCTTAACTTGAATGCGGTTCGCACAATAAATTGTCGACACCGCGATAGCTTGATCAACACGCTCAAACGCTGCGTCCAAAGACAACTCCGTTTGGTTGTCTGGCCATCCTTTTTCCGCTTCCCAGCAAATCCGAGCCATCGCCTCTACGGTTTGTAGTGGAAATTTTCCGATGCTCGTTTCCGCTGACAACATAACTGCATCCGTGCCATCAAGAACGGCATTCGCAACATCGAAAACTTCCGCTCGAGTTGGCATAGGGCTTTCGATCATCGATTCCATCATTTGCGTCGCGGTTATTACGATCCGATGGCAGCGTCGAGCTAAATCGATTAAATGCTTTTGCACGGGAGGCAGGCGCGAATCGCCAATCTCGACCCCAAGATCGCCGCGCGCAATCATGATGCCGTCGGCCGCGCGAATAATTTCTTCAGCATGATCGAGCGCTTCGGCGCGTTCCATCTTGGCAATAATGCCAGCGTTGCTACCGGCTTTGGTGAGTAACCGTCTAGCGTCGTGAATGTCTTTTGCGGTACGTGGAAACGAGACCGCGATGTAATCAGCACCACAATCAACGGCATGTTTTAGATCCAAGCGATCTTTGTGCGTTAGCGCTTTGGCGGAAAGGCCACCGCCTTCGCGGTTTATCCCTTTGTTGTCGGATAGGGTTCCGCCAAGCAAAACGACGGTTTCAATTGAATTACCGTCGACGCGCTCGACTTTCAGGATAATTCGGCCATCGTCCACGAGCAGTGTGTCGCCGGCATAGACATCGCGCGCCAGTGCTTTATAGGTGACCCCGACATGGCGTTCATCACCGGCGTTGCTCGCGAGATCGGCATCAATAATGAAATCGTCGCCTTCCTCCAACTGAATCGGACCATGGCGAAATTTCTCCAAGCGGATTTTAGGGCCCTGGAGATCGGCAATTAGGGCAATTTCACGACCTTCCGCTTTCGCCGCTCGGCGCACCGCACGCGCGCGCTTAGCGTGATCTTCGCGTGTTCCGTGAGAGTAATTCAGCCTTGCAGCGTCGAGGCCAGCGGCGATCAACTTGCCAAGAACCTTGGGTTTATCGGTGGCTGGCCCAAGTGTCGCAACGATCTTCGTGCGTCTCATGTGATGTCTCCTTGCAAGCACCGAGTATGAATAGCGCTGTGTAAAAATATAAAGTCGGCGGTCGGCCGCTCCCTGCGAGCAAAACACACCAACGTTACAGCCGGGTTATGGTGGGACGTTAGCCCGCTCTTCAAGTATCGCGACCGCAGGCAGGGTTTTACCTTCTATAAATTCCAAGAACGCTCCGCCACCGGTGGATATGTACGAGACTTTATCGGCCACCTTAAATTTGACTGTCGCAGCAATCGTATCGCCACCCCCGGCGATCGAAAACGCATCTGAGTGTGCGATCGCTTCCGCTAGTACTTTTGTGCCGTTCGCGAATTGATCGAATTCGAATACGCCCAAGGGTCCGTTCCAAACGATTGTCCCGGCGGTTTCTAAAATCTGCGCAAACGCGGCTGCGGTATCCGGGCCCACGTCCATGATCATGTCTTGTTCACCGACCGCCCCAGCTGCGACTATCTCAGCCGGGGTTTCGGCGTCAAAGGTTTTTCCGCACACAACGTCCGTTGGCAACGGAATGCTACCTTTTTCGAGTAATCGTGCGGCCGTTTCAAGCATGTCGTTTTCGCACAATGACTTGCCGATTTCGAAACCGGCCGCTTTTAAAAACGTATTCGCAATCCCACCGCCGACGATCAGTTGATCAACCTTGTTAGACAGCGTGTCTAGAATATCCAGTTTTGTTGAGATTTTTGCGCCGCCGACAATCGCAACGAGTGGTCTTTTCGGCGCAAATAGAGCGTTACCAAGGGCATCCAATTCGGCGCTTAACAGCGGACCGGCGCAGGCAATACTCGCGTATTTCGCGATACCGTGCGTTGATGCTTGCGCCCGATGTGCGGTGGCGAATGCATCATTCACGAACACGTCTGCGAGTGCCGCAAGGCGGCGTGACAAATCGTCATCGTTCGCTTTCTCACCCTTAAGGAATCGCACGTTTTCGCACATCACGATAGCGCCGTTTTTAGACGCAATGCCGCCGAGCCAATCGAATTCGAATCGAACCGGACGCTGTAATAGATCGGACAGCGCATGTGCGACAGGCTCGAGCGAATATCGCGGATCGAATTCGCCCTCAGTCGGACGACCCAAGTGGGATAACAACATGACTTGTCCGCCGGCCGCCGCCGCTGCTTCGATGGTTGGCAGCGCGGCGCGCAAACGGGTGTCATCCGTGATTACACCATCGCGCATCGGTACGTTGAAGTCTTCGCGAATAACCACTCGCTTCCCGGCCATCGGGATGTCTTGCATCTTTAACATAGAACTTAGCCCGTCGCGTTCATGAGGGCGACCGTCGTGTCGAGCATCCGATTGGAAAAACCCCACTCATTGTCATACCAGGACAATACTTTGACCAACGTGCCGTCAATAACCTTGGTTTGCGATGCTTCAAAAATGGACGAGGAGGGGTTGTGATTAAAATCGATGGAAACGAGCGGGTCGGAATTATATTCGAGGATCCCGTTGAGTTCGCCAGCCGCGGCATCGCGCATTATTTGGTCGACTTCCTCGACACTAGTCTCTCGTTGAGCAACAAATGTTAGATCGACTAACGACACGTTAAGGGTCGGTACGCGGACTGCGTAGCCGTCTAACAGTCCGTCGAGAGCCGGCAGTACTAATCCAACGGCTGCGGCAGCCCCGGTGCCCGTCGGGATCATCGATTGCGTTGCCGAACGCGCGCGACGTAAGTCACTATGAAACACGTCTGTGAGAACCTGGTCATTCGTATACGAATGAATGGTCGTCATGATCCCCGACTTGACCCCTAGCGCGTCGTGTAGCGGTTTGACTAAAGGCGCTAAGCAATTCGTCGTGCATGATGCATTAGAGATAATCTGATCCGAGGATTTCAACACATTGTGGTTAACCCCATAGACGATTGTGGCATCGACGTCTTTGCCCGCCGGAGCAGAAATCACGACTTTCTTAGCACCGGCTTCAATATGAGCCATCGATTTTTCTCGACTGGCAAAAAACCCGGTTGATTCATGGACTACATCAACGCCCAACTCAGCCCACGGTAGTTTCGATGGATCGCGTTCGCTACACACGGCGATCCGATCGCCGTTTACAAACATGGCGCCATCTTTTACTTCGATCTCACCAGGAAAACGCCCGTGTGCACTGTCGTAGCGCGTTAAGTGGGCATTGGTTTCGGCGTCCCCGAGGTCATTAACGGCAACGATTTGTATGTCCGCGGTGCGATTTGATTCATATAGCGCGCGCAGTACGTTGCGGCCAATGCGTCCGTAGCCGTTTATTCCGACTCTGATGGTCATGCTGTTATTCTCCTAACGATAAAACAATCAATTGATGGCAATTAAACGAGCTTTACTCGTTTGGCTCGCTATTTTAAGTACGCCGTAATCTTTCTTTGCACATGCTCGCTGTTCAATTCGAAATGCGCGTATAAGTCGGCGGCCGGCGCCGAAGCACCAAAGTCATCGAGGCCCAGTACAAGCCCATCGAGGCCCACATACTTGTACCAGCCTTGGGTGGACCCGGCTTCAATGGCGATTCGGCGCCGAATGTTGCTCGGTAAAACCGATTCGCGGTATTCCTGATCTTGTTGTTCGAACAAATCAATACAAGGCATCGAGACGACGCGCAATTGCGCTCCTGTTTCATTCAACGCTGATGCGGCGGACAGCGCTAGCTCAACTTCCGAACCAGTGGCGATGATTATTCCGCGTGCACCATTTTCAGGTTCCAACAGAACGTATCCACCACGTGCAATTGATTCGACCTGCGCGCGACTGCGATCTTGTACGTTTAAACCTTGTCGCGTTAGCAACAGGCAAGTCGGCCCGTCACGTCTTGTGATCGCCGCGCTCCATGCCGCCGCAGTCTCCGTGCCATCGCACGGGCGCCATACCGATACGCGCGGAATCAATCGCAACGAAGCGGCGTGTTCGATTGGTTGATGGGTCGGGCCGTCCTCGCCGAGGCCGAT
>CAWLAW010000003.1:0-23147 GCA_963854885.1 Gammaproteobacteria bacterium
AAGCGGACCTGAGCATGAGTCCATTGCCTATCGACCCGATAGCCACGCGAGATTTATTGGCCTCAGAACCGATTGGCCTACGCAGTTATAGAGTTGTTGGTGCGAGCACCACACTTGTCGAGAGCCCGCTTGATCTTGGCGGCTTAGAATTAGCTGTAAAGCTATCGTCCCCAATGTGGCCATACCTCGAGCGGTTAACCACTGTGGTTAACGATTTAAGTTTGCAAGTACTACCGGATGACCTTAGTCAGGAGCAAACCCTGCAGATGTTAGTCGACGGGCGCTACGACGCTGCATTGATTGCAAGCGAGGTTGGTGATCGAAGCGTCGCAAACCACCCCACGTTGAAATACCTGTTTGACCTCACAGGTCCCGAACCCCAGTCTTGGACTGTACCCCAATCCGACACGAAATTGATGGCTGAATTGAATCAATTCATTCGGCGGTTTCATACGGCCTATCACACGCCGAATCCTGCCGCGCGTTCTTTCGAAGACATTAGAAAGCACGGTGTTTTGCGCGTGATTACTCGCCTTGACGAGACAAACTATTTTCTTAATCGAGGTAGACCTGCCGGATTCGAACTTGGATTTGCGCGCCGCTTTGCGCATAACTTTGGTTTACGTCTTGATGTTCTCGTCGGGCGCAACGATGAGGAAATTCTCGGTTGGCTCCACAGCGGCGCTGGAGACATCATTACGTCTCGAATAAACACCGAAAATATCCGTCTTGACCCGAGTTATTCCATGTCACGCGAATACCGGCACAACGCATCTGTGTTGATAACCGCCGCCGAGCACCCAATTCGCGACGTGTCGGAAGTATCCGGGAAAAAAATCGGGGCGGTTGAAGGTTCAAGCAATTTTGCCGCGTTAGAGGATTTTGTGCTTGACCACGCGGTCGCGATTCGCGTGTCTAAGCGCGTCTCGATGGCGACCTTGCTGGAGCGAATCGAGTCCGGCGTTTTGGACGGCGCCGTCGTCGACGCCCGTCATGTGAATGCAATATTGAAAACTCACGATATGCTAATCGCGGGAGCCTCGATCGAGAACCCCTATCGATATCGTTGGACGTTGCGCGGCGCGGATGCCCCATTAATTGCCGCCGTCGATGAATTTATCTACGCGGAATATCGTGACGAGACGTATAACGTTCTCGAGCGACGCTACGTTCGCGGCTCTAAGTCGGCGCGACCGGCAAGTGGTTATATCTCGCCGTTCGATGACTTGTTGAGAACCTACGCGGAACGCTACGAATTCGACTGGCGATTAATCGCTGCGCAGATGTATCAAGAAAGTCGCTTTGATCCGAGTGCGGTTTCTACCGCTGGAGCGGTTGGCTTAATGCAGCTAATGCCCGCGACCGCTCAAGCTCTCGGAGTTACGCGTCCACAAGATCCAGAGATCGCGATCAATGCGGGCATGCGTTACCTCGATCGTTTACGCAATCGTTTTGATGATCGGATCCCGATGAACGAAAGAACGTGGTTGGCGCTCGCCGCTTATAATATCGGCTACGACCGTGTTCGGCGGGCGCGTAACCTCGCGACAAAACTCGAGCTTAATCCGAATAAATGGTTTGGCAACGTAGAAGTTGCAATGCGCGAAATGACGCGATCATTTTCACGCACGCGCGCGGGGTGTCGATGCGGGCAAGCGATCGTTTACGTTCGCTCAATTCGCTCTTTGTACAGCGCTTACCGAAATTTAGAGCCTGTCGAAAAATCCCGCTCCGAGAAACCGAAAAATGCTCGGCCGGTCACGCTATCCGATGCGCCGAAATTCGACCGCGCGAGTTAGGCCCTTAAAAACATCGAGCTAAGAATATCTAGTAGGGTCCGCGCATTGCGTTGCGGCAAAACCGGCGCGACGCAAATTACATGCATCGCAATCGCCACAAGCGCGACCATCGCTAGCCGCTTGATAACAACTCACCGTCAGCGCGTAATTTACATCAAGCTGGGTACCGAGCTGAATGATCTCCGCTTTGCTCATTTCGACGAGCGGCGCGCGAACTCGGATACCTGATCCTTCAACACCGGCTTTGGTTGCCAGTTGTGCGAGCTTCTCGAACGCGGAAACGAATTCGGGACGACAATCCGGATATCCAGAATAGTCAACTGCATTGACTCCGATAAATATCTCCTCGGCATTCAGCACTTCAGCCCACCCGAGTGCGATTGCTAACATTACCGTATTTCTCGCTGGCACATAGGTCACCGGAATCGAGTCAGTTTGCGCATTACCGGTCGGCACATCGATCGTCGCATCGGTTAGCGCCGAACCACCGAACTGGCCGTAGTCGATATGCACGATGCGATGTTCGACTGCACCGAGAGCGTGCGCAACGGCTTTCGCCGCGTCAATTTCCGCACTGTGCCGCTGCCCGTAATCGATCGTTAGCGCAAAACAGTCGCGACCAAGGTCCCGAGCTTGCGCGAGTACAGTGGCTGAATCGAGTCCACCGGAAAGTAGTACCACGCTGCGCATTGTTATCCTCGATCTCGCATAATTTCGAAAACCCACAACCAGATGAACACCTCGCCATCGCAACCTTTCAATTTGATGACGGGCGATATCGTCGAGGTAATGCAATTTTACCATTGTGATCCGTGATTTTCAGATACGCCTCAGCAATCAAAGCATTTGGAACCCAACAAACCCAGGTCATTATTGGATACCACGTTTCTCGGCTAATCCCGTCCGGCACGTCGAGAAATCGCACCGAAATTACGGCAATCGAAATAGCGTAACTTCTGATCATCCAGCGTCGATGGCCAATAATGTCGGTTGCGCGAATGCGACGGTATCCAATGAATGTTGTTACAAACCAAACAGTCGCAAGCGTCATGAAACCGGCGCGCGATATCCAACCAAACTGGTTAACTGCAGCAAGCGAAAATCCAACCGGTGCGCTTATGAATACGGTAAATACATAGCACCGGCCGAGCCAACGGTGAACATTAAGATAGCGTAGCCGGATAGCCTGGATAAACAACAAAGGTCCGATCACCAAACAGGGCAGGGCGCTAAGGATGTGGACTAGCAGCGCAATATTCGACGCCACAATACTGTTAGCAAACAACGGCGCTGCGTACCGATAAGTGCTCGACAACCACGACCACGACAAGAGCAGGGTGAGAACATAAGCGGCTGTGTAGGCCGACAAAGCGATGACGAGCGCCCACCAAACTCGGGTAAAAATAAACCAGCAATTAATTTGGCGGGCGGGCATTCGATCCAAGCGTTAAGGTTGATCGGCGGGCCATCATGTTAGCGCGAAAAGCGCGAGCGCTGAAAGGGATTTCCCATGCGCGGACTACCTGCCTGGCACATCGCCCCATAAATACTTGTGCAGCTGAATTTGCAATCGAACGGGAAGGCGGTCTTCGAGAATCCATTCGGCAAGTTCGCGCGGGTGTAGTTGTTCGTGACTCGGAGATACTAGAAGATGCGCGGCTTGTGATAGTTTATGTTCGTTAATCGTTGATTTAGTCCAATCGTAATCCGCGCGATCGGAAATGACGAATTTAATCTCGTCTGTGCGACGCAGATGGGAAATATTCGAGAACAAATTGCGCTCGTGTTCACCGGAAGAAGGTGTCTTTAAATCCATGACTTTCGTCACCCTGGAATCAATACCGGCAATGTCCAATGCGCCGCTTGTTTCAATCGAGACGGCGAAGCCCTGATCGCAGAGTTCTTTGAGCAAATTCAGGCACTCGGGTTGCGCTAGGGGTTCACCGCCGGTCACTGTGACGCGATTGACGTGATGGTTGCTGACCTCATCTATTACTGCTTCCACCGATTGATGCTGTCCACCGCTAAAGGCGTAAGCCGTGTCGCAATACGTACAACGCAGTGGACAGCCAGTCAGCCTAACAAATACGGTTGGCAGGCCAGTGGTGGTTGACTCGCCTTGCAGTGATAGGAATATTTCGGTGATGCGAAGCACTGATTTGTCGTCCGGATTGCAATAGCCACGCCGACTAAGGAGTTGAATTTTCCGCCAGAATCCGCTGGATTCTATCTTCTGCGAGACGCGCCGCAGTCGATCCAGTGTAGCGGTTACGAAGGTCTTCTAACACCGCGCGAGCTTGGTCGATTCGGCCCAATTCGTGGAAGCTATAGCCAATTTTTAACATCGCATGGGAACGTTTTTTACTTTGCGGATACGCTTTAATTAATTTTCTATATTCCGCCACTGCCGGTTCGAATTCTCGGCGCACATAATATGTCTCGCCGAGCCAATACTGCGCGTTATCTGCGTACTGACTCGTTGGGAACTGCGTCAAAAAGCCAGAAAATGCCGCAATCGATTCATCATATTTCCCAGCTTTTAGCAAACTAAACGCTGCTTTATAAGAAGCTTCGGATTCAGCAGTGTCGACGGTTGGAGCCGCCGCTGATATTGACGTCGTTGAGATAGCTTGGGCTGTGGGTGCCGGCTCGTCCGCCGTGACACGTTCCGAGCGCACCCCTTGAATCGCAGTTTGTTCCGGATGCACTTCCAACCTTAATGAAGATTGAGGTGCCGGTACGCCCGCAACAACATCCCTCTCATCGGCATTTAATGTCGTTAACGGCGGCGCTAACGATGTGTTACCGAGCCCTGAAGACCGTTGTTCAATATCAGCGAAACGGCGATCGATATTGACGTAAGTGTCGCGCTGCGTCGATCGTAGTTGTTCGATTAGGTACGATTGCTCTTCTATCTGCCCTTGCAGTCGCCGCACTTCGGCCTGCAATGAATCAACTTGTTGCAGCAAATCCACGAGGCCGCGGCTATCTAGCGATCGTTCGATCTTTGCGAGACGCGCAGCAAAACTTGCTTCATTAGTTTGCGCTGCGCCGAATTGCGTCCAGCCTAAAGCGGCGGCAAATACTATGCTCGTGACGGTTCGCGTCCACGCTCGTCGATCGCACATTAATTCGATCTCCAGCTAGTTTAGTAGGTGATTTCCACGCGCCGATTCAAGGCGTAAGAATTCTCATCGGAACCTCCCGATACCGGGCGTTCTTCCCCATAACTAACCGCCCTAACTTGGGCGGCCGATGCACCAAGCAGCACGAGACGTTTGCGCACCGCCAACGCCCGACGTTCGCCGAGCGCAAGGTTGTATTCGCGCGACCCGCGCTCGTCGGCGTGGCCTTCGAGTCGAATCGACACATCGGAATTTGCCGCTAAATAGGCGGCGTGTGCCTCTATCGTGGCGCTGAAGTCCGACCTCACGTTACTGCTGTCTAAGTCGAAGTAAATAACCCGTACCGACAACGGACTATTGGGATCGTCCGGATTGCCTAGCACTGTCGCAGAATAGGTATCCTCTCCGCCCAAGCCCTGCGAATTTGCGCCCGCATCAATTTCACTCATCTCGTCGGTGGAGATGCCGCGGTCCTCGATCCCTGCTCTCGGGGTGTCGATCGGTTTGGTCGACTTAGAGCCGCCGCAGGCCGCGAGAAAAAGGACTACCATCGCTACCGGTACCCACCTAAATCTCGTTACAGTCATATCCCTCTCCTTGTTACTTAGCGCGCTGCACGCACGGGTTACAGATAAATCGGTTGAGTGCATTACTTGCGAAACGGACCCCACGCAGGTTCTCGGACTTCTCCCGTTTGCAAAGCCAATCTTTGCCGCACGCGACCGTCGGCCGACACTGCGGCCAACTCTGCTCCGTTCTTTGACATTGTCGCATAGATTATCATCGCACCGTTCGGCGCAAAGCTCGGTGATTCGTCGAGCCGTGCGCTCGTTAACACGTTGAAGTTGCCACTGTCTAAATCGACCACAGCAATTCGGTAACCGGTGTTTGTGCCGTGCACAACAGCCATTGATTTACCGTCGGCCGAGAGACTCGCGCGCGAGTTATAGTCGCCCATGTTAAAGGTCAAACGCTTTGGTCGCCCACCCTCGACGGCAACGCGATATATCTGCGGCCCGCCCCCTCGGTCGGAGGTAAAAACAATATCTCGTCCGTCTTTGGTCCATTGTGCTTCGGTATCAATCGCACCATGGGTCGTCAAACGTCGTTGCTTTCTGGTGGTCAAATCTAAGATGTAGATGTCCGGATTGCCTTCGCGAGAGCGTGTCATCGCGAGACGCCGCCCGTCCGGTGAAAACGCAGGAGAACTGTTAATTCCTCGTCCGAACGCAATTTTTTCGCGCTTACCGGTGCGGATATTCTGCACGTAAATCGCAGAATTTTGCTCTTCAAACGAAACGTAAGCCAATCTGTCGCCAGAAGGCGACCAGGACGGCGAAAGCAACGGCTCTTTCGATTCCAAAATAGTCCGCGCGTTGTAGCCATCTGAATCCGCGATTTGCAACTGGTAGAGTCGGTTTTTTAGCGGCTTTGAAACGGTAACGTAGGCTATCCGCGTAGCGAATGCCCCTTTTACTTTCAAAACTGCTTCGTAGATTAAATCACTGATATGGTGCGCCGTAAGCCGCAAGTTCGCGGCATTCGTGGGGATCCGAAATCCTGCGAGCTGTTTTGTTGAGATGACGTCAATAACCCTAAATTCGACGCTGAACCGATCCTCGGCGATTTGCTTAACCTCGCCTATCACCAGGTTGTCGATTCCGTATAGACGCCAATCTTTGAAATTAACCTCGGCGAAGGAGCCGGGCCGGGCCGGCAGATCAGCAGCCGGCATCGGTGCGAAGCGTCCGCTACTGCGTAAATCTCCGGTGATAATTGCGCTTACGTCCACGGTTGGCCGCACGTCCGCTCGCCAATCGAATGGCACGATGGCAATCGGCAGTGCACCTTCAATCCCTTGGGTAATACGGATCTCTAACAGATCACGGTTTTGCGCCTGTACGCAGCTAACACAAAATGCTGCCAGCAAAAAGGTCCACCTCACGTTGCGCAATCTCACAAATTAATGCTCCGGATCAAAAACAAAGTTTATCTCGCGCATGCGCTGAAACAGGCGCGGATCGGACGGGACGGGGAGC
The DNA here is from genome assembly GCA_963854885.1 of Gammaproteobacteria bacterium. Classification (GTDB taxonomy): domain Bacteria; phylum Pseudomonadota; class Gammaproteobacteria; genus UBA11873. The sequence goes on from CAWLAW010000003.1 coordinate 6,964, forward strand.
GGTGCAGCTTTGCGCACGGCGTTCTCTGCTTGACGGTCGAATGCAGCATTTCCGCTCGATTGAATGACGCTTGCTTCGACAACTTCGCCACCGGGAATCATGCGTACGTATAAGGTACAGTTTAAACCTTTGGCTAAATCTGGATAAATAAACACACTCGCGACTCTCGAGCGGATCGCCTGAATGTAGCGGCTTATCTCCGACTCGTCGGCACGTTGCTGTGCGGCGGCGGCAAATTCTAATTCCTCGTCTTCTAGCTCCGCGCGTAACGCCGCTGCAAGTTTTTCCGCTTCTTCGTGTGCTTGCTGCTGGTCCCGCGCAACCCGTTCACGCTCTACGCGCTGCTTTTCCAAACGCTGGGCTGTCGCTTGTTCTTCGCGCTTGCGCTTTTCTTGGGCCGCTTTCTTCTTGCGCGCCGCAGCCTTTTCGCGCTCGACCTTTTTCTGTTGCTCGGCGAGCTTTGCTTTTTCGCGTCGCTCTTTTTCTTGCTTCGCCGCGGCTATTTTTCTCGCTTCATTACGCCGTATTTCTTGTGCAGCAGCGCGTTCTGCCTCAGCCTCGTCGGCGCGACGCTTTTTCTCTTTATTTATTTGTTGTTGATCGACGACCTGCGCTTTGATTATCGGTATTTGACGTGTCGGCGAGTGCATCGATTCTGATTTCGATTCCATTCGAGTTAGCAATACAATTAAAACGACGCCGTGAATAGCGAGCGCGTACAAAAATGCGCGTGACTTCCTAGTTCGACCCAATCGCATGGCGCAAATTCAATTTTATTTTATGCTAACTAATTGACGAAATAAAATTTCGCCGCTCAGCTTTCCGGCGGTTCGGTGACAAGTCCAACGCTGTCGACCCCAGCACCTTGAAGTCGCGCCATCACGGCTACCACCCGTCCGTAGGCAACATCGCGGTCACCCCTAACCAGCACCTGAATATCCGGGCGATATTTCAATAAGCTCGACACGCGGGCCTCCAATGTATCGGGATCGATGGGTGCATCGGGTTTTTCGCCGACGTCAATGTAAATCGAGCCGTTGCTATCGACCGTAATCATTACTGGCTCTTGCTCGGACGGCGGAACAACTTGCGAAGGTGCTTGCGGTAAATCTATTTTCACGCCTTGAGTGATTAACGGTGCAGTTATCATGAAAATAATCAGCAATACCAGCATCACATCGATATACGGCACGACGTTTATTTCTGACATCAAGCGTTGGCGGCGGCGTCTCATGAGCTGCTCAGGCGTGTGTTTGACGTTGCAAGATCGCGGCGAACTCTTCGACGAAGATGTCATACCTACTGTATAACCGCTCGATCTCACTCGAGAATCTATTGTAGGCAATCACTGCCGGGATCGCGGCAAACAAACCCATGGCCGTCGCGATCAGGGCTTCCGAAATACCTGGCGCAACCATTGCCAATGTCGCCTGGTTTACGTTGCCCAGCGCCTGGAACGAATTCATGATCCCCCAGACCGTACCGAATAAACCAATATACGGGCTAACCGATCCAACCGTCGCTAGGGTTGGTAGATTTTCTTCCATGGCCTCCATGCGTCGATTTACCGCGATCCGCATAGCTCTCTGCGTGCCGTCGAGAACCAGACCCGGGTCGATATTCTCGCGATTGTGGAGTCTGGCGTATTCTTTGAATCCTGCTTCAAAAATTTTTTCTAAGCCCTCGGCGGATGCGCGTTTCGTCGTAACCTGATTGAACAACGCGGTAAGGTCGTCTGTGGCGCGAAATCGGTCTTCAAATTTCCTCGCTTCGAGCTTAGAAGACCTTAATTCTCGGCGCTTGGTAAAAATAAGTGTCCACGACGCGAGCGAAGCGACGAGCAGCGCGAGCATAACGAGTTTCACGAGGAAACTTGCACCGAGTATCAAACTCGCGATGGTTAGATCAGCCTCCAGCATTGCTTATCTCCGTGTAAATGCCTCGAGGAATGTCCCGTGGTCGATGGGTTTGCATATCGATACAACCCACTTTTACTTCTGCGCGGGTTAAGAGGTGGTTTGCTGCCGTCACTTTTTGTTCAAACTCGATGCTCACCTTACCGAGTCGGTTAACTCGGGAAAGCACAATAATTTGGTCGTCGAAACGCCCTGGTGCGAGATAATCGATGGCTATCTTCCTGACTACAAATGCGATCTGAAACTCAGCGGCCAAATTATTTTGTTCGAACCCTAAATTGCGTAACCATTCCGTTCGCGCACGCTCCATGAATTTCAGGTAGTTGGCATGATAGACAATTCCCCCGGCATCCGTGTCTTCGTAGTAGATGCGTACCGGCCATTGGAACTCTAGCGAACCACTGTCTACGGCCATATTCAGCTGTCATTTTCCGCTTGATCGAACAAGTCCTGAACACTCGGATTGGCGGCCGGTGGCTTGAGACCAAAATGCAACCAAGCAGCGCGAGTCGCCATTCGCCCACGCGGAGTGCGCATCAGAAAGCCTTGCTGGATTAGATAGGGCTCTAGGACATCTTCAATCGTGCCGCGTTCCTCACTAATCGCCGCCGCGATACTGTCAATTCCGACCGGCCCACCATCGAACTTTTGGATTACCGATAGGAGCAATTTTCGGTCCATCATGTCGAAACCATTTTCATCGACATTCAGCATATCCAATGCACGGGCTGCAACGTCTTGGCTCAACTCTCCTTGCGCTTTCACTTCCGCGTAGTCGCGCGCGCGACGTAGCAAACGGTTGGCAATTCTTGGGGTCCCACGGGCGCGTCGCGCAATTTCTTTTGCCCCGTGTTCGTCGATGATCACACCAAGAATATTGGCCGCGCGTAATACAATCGTGGTGAGGTCGATGACTGAATAGAATTCCAAACGTTGCACGATGCCAAAGCGGTCACGTAGCGGCGATGTCAGCAAACCCGCCCTAGTCGTCGCGCCAACGAGTGTAAACGGGGGTAAGTCTAATTTGATCGCACGAGCAGCCGGCCCTTCGCCGATCATAATGTCGAGCTGGTAGTCTTCCATCGCTGGATAGAGAATTTCCTCGACTACTGGGCTTAAACGATGTATTTCGTCGATAAACAAAACGTCGTGGGGTTCCAGACTCGTCAGCATCGCAGCAAGATCGCCTGCTCGTTCGAGCACTGGACCAGATGTTTGCCGCAGCCCGACCTGAAGCTCGTTGGCGATGATATTAGCCAGCGTGGTTTTACCCAGTCCGGGGGGACCGAAAATCAGCACGTGATCGAGCGCCTCCCGGCGTTGCCGCGCGGCGGTAATGAATATCTCCATCTGCTCCCGCACCGCAGCTTGACCGATATAATCGACAAGTTGCCGCGGTCGTATGGCGTTTTCCACGACGAGGTCATCACCCGGTGAGGACGTGCCGATTAGTAGCTCATCATCCATTTTGTCAGTGGCGGCGAAAAATTTGCATTCAGGCTAGGGATAAAAGTCCAACCGATTGTCTATTGTACCGAAGCGTCGATGCCAAGCGCACGACGTCGACATCAAATGGTAATTTCAAATTGTGGCAGCGCGGTGGCACGAACCTGTCAGTCCTGGCCGTTTTGGCGGCGAATTTGTGTAAACGTGCTCACGCGAGGCTTTTCAATATCTCGCGAATAATGTCTTCGCTGGACTTATCCGTTGTTTCGAGTTCTAGCACCAAGCGACTCGCCTCCGGCGGTTTATAACCGAGTGCAATAAGCCCGCTGACGGCGTCGCTAACGGCATCGGCGGTCGACGTCGTCCGACGCATGGCGTTAGCGCTCGGCGGCGGCGTCCAATCTGCCACCCGATCGCGCATCTCGACAACTAAGCGTTCCGCGGTTTTTTTGCCGATCCCAGGTAAAGCGGTCAATCTGGCGGTATTGTTTTCATGCACGCAGCGGACAAACTCGTCGGTTTCGATCCCGGATAAAATAGCTAGCGCTACCTTAGCCCCGATGCCGCTTACTTTGATGAGGTCGCGGAACAATTTACGCTCGTCCGTGGTCGCGAAGCCAAACAATAAATGCGCATCGTCTCGGACAATAAGGTGGGTGAGCAGCGTGACAGTGGCGTCTATCTCCGGGAGGGTCCACATCGTCGTCATTGGGACCTCGACGTCGTAACCGACGCCGTGGCAATCGATCACAACTGTTGGTCCACGTTTCTCGATCAAAACGCCACTGAGCCTACTGATCATCGTACCCGTCCCCTGCGTGCCGTTTTAGCTGCGCTAATCGAGGCCATTCCGAATTGTGTGTTGCCGTGGCACATTGCCGCAGCTAAAGCATCTGCAGCATCGCTTTGTACCTCGGAGTCTAAACTTAAAAGTACCTTAATCATGTGTTGCACTTGTTGTTTTCCTGCATGCCCCCGCCCGACAACCGCTTGCTTAATCTGCGTCGCGCTGTATTCGAATACGGGTAAGGCCATTTTCGCACACGCGACAATCGCTGCACCGCGAGCTTGACCCAATTTTAATGCCGAATCGGGATTGCGACTCATAAAAATTTTTTCAATCGAAGCATGGTTCGGCTCGTGCTCGTTTATGACCTTTGTTAACTCATCGAAAATCGTCTTCAGGCGATCCGGTACGTCCAACTCTGCGATTCGAATGCAGCCGCTTGCCAAATGTACGGCGCGTGTTCCGGTCATGCGAATAACGCCGTATCCCGTGATTCGAGATCCAGGGTCGACACCCAAGATTGTTACCGGCGACAAGGGACTATCACGATACGAGTTGTTCGAGAATTTCTTCGCTGATGTCGGCGTTTGAATATATTTTCTGGGTGTCATCGAGCTCGTCGAGCATATCTAGCAAGCGCAATAACTTTTCGGCATCTTCGGCATCGAGCGAGGTGCTATTCTGGGCGCGCATTGTCACTTCTGCGCTATCTGATTCGAACCCCGCCGCGTCCAACGACTGCTTCACGTCGTGGAAGTCATCGGCATCCGTGATCACATCGATCGTCGTATCGTCGTTAACGATCACATCGTCTGCACCTGCTTCTAAGGCAGCTTCCATGAGCGCATCTTCGTTACTGCCACTCGGGTAGCTGACCAATCCAACCTTGGCAAACATATAAGCAACGGAGCCATCCGTGCCTAAGTTTCCACCGCTTTTGCTAAACGCGTGGCGCACCTCGGCTACCGTCCGATTGCGGTTGTCGGTCATGCAATCAACGATTACGGCGATACCGCCTGGGCCGTAACCTTCATAGCGAATTTCGTCAAAATTATCACCTTCTACGCCGCCCGCTCCTTTTGTAACCGCACGCGAAATAGTGTCTTTCGTCATATTGTTGCTAAGCGCGTTGTCGACGGCGGCGCGTAAGCGCGGATTAGCCGAGGAATCGCCACCGCCCATCCGCGCAGCAACGGTGATTTCACGAATTAGCCGGGTGAATATTTTGCCCCGTTTTGCATCCTGGCGACCTTTTCTATGCCGAATGTTTGCCCATTTACTATGCCCCGCCATCGGATCCCTCAACTATGTCCATCATTGCCACATATTTTCGCAGATGTCGGGAATGCTTGCAGCGCTAGGGTTGATGGCTCACGCATCGTTGTTGCCGTAGATCGTTTGTTCACGAGCGTCGGCAAAATCGAGCAAGCGCTTTATCGGTAAACGGGCACGTTCGCAAAGCTGGCTCGACAGATTTATCTCGTTGTCCCCAGTTCTCAAGGTTCGAGCTAAACTGTCGAGTCCGTTCATGGCCATCCAGGGACAGTGCGCGCAACTTTTGCACGTTGCACCCTGCCCACTTGTTGGCGCCTCAATTAGGATTTTTTGCGGCGCGCCCGCTTGCATCTTGTAGAAAATTCCGGCGTCCGTCGCGACGATGAACTTCTGTGCGTCGAGATCTTTCACTGCGGCTATCAGTCCGCTAGTGGAGCTAACAACATCTGCTTGGCGGATAACGGCCGGCGGCGATTCTGGATGCACAAGTACTTTAGCATCGGGATGCTTGGCGCGAAGCTGTTCCAGTTCGGCGGCCTTGAATTCTTCGTGAACGATGCAGGCGCTATTCCACAACAACATATCGGCATTCGTTTCGTTGCGAATGTAGTCACCGAGGAAACGATCCGGCGCCCATAGAATCTTTTCACCGCGCGCATCCAAGTGGCGTATCACGTCGAGCGCGCTGCCGGAGGTGACCATCCAATCGGCTCGCGCTTTTACGGCCGCGCTGGTGTTGGCATAAACCACAACTGTTCTATCTGGGTGTTGATCACAAAATTCGCTAAATTGATCGGCGGGACAACCTAGATCCAATGAACAATTCGCATTGAGATCCGGCATTAAAACGCGTTTTTCTGGATTTAGGATCTTTGCTGTTTCGCCCATGAACCGAACTCCAGCTACAACTAAGGTTTGCGCGTCGTGCTCATGGCCAAAACGTGCCATATCGAGGGAATCGGATACGTAGCCGCCAGTGTCGTCGGCGAGAGCTTGAATCGCAGCGTCAGTATAGTAGTGGGCTACTAAAACCGCGTTGTGTTGCTGCAGCAGATTTTTGATTTCGGCGATTAAAGGTGCCTTTTCTTGCACCGTTAAATTGTGCTTTGAATGCGTAGGTATCGAAAACGTCGGGAGCTCGATATCAATCACTTGCTCGATTACTTCCACCATAATTGAAGCCACTCTATGTTCAACAGATCTCTGATCCTTAAGAAAGACGACGCCGAGTCAATATTATGGTGCCTTTGAACGGAAAATAAACCTTATTGCAGCGATTTAGAAATACTCTGCTATCGAATTGACGGCGCGTGGATAAAACTAAGGTGGAAATCCACGGGCCCTACCAATTGCTCGGTGACGCTAACCCTATGAGCTTGATGGGCTAGACTGGGTCTTTTCGCGCGGCAAACGGATACCAATCTCTTTAAGTTGGTCTTCTGTAACGGCAGCGGGTGCTGCGGTCATGAGACAGCTCGCGGTCTGGGTCTTTGGAAACGCGATCACATCGCGGATTGATGGCATGCCGGCCAGCAGCATGACGAGACGATCGATACCGAATGCAATGCCGCCGTGCGGCGGGCATCCGTATTGCAGTGCCTCGAGCAGAAAGCCAAATTTTTCCGTTGCCTCGTGCGCGGGAATGCCCAGCAAGTCGAATACCGTCGACTGCATTTGGGGATCATGAATTCGAATCGATCCGCCGCCAATTTCGTTGCCGTTGAGAACCATATCGTAGGCTCGAGACACAGTGCCACCCGGATCAACCGCCAGAGCACTTCTATCGCCTACCGGTGCAGTAAATGGATGATGGAGTGCCTGCCACCGCTTGCCGTCGCTGCTGCGCTCAAACATCGGGAAATCTACAACCCATAATGGCTGCCAGCCTTCGGCCAAGCAGTCCAAATCGACCGCTATCTTATCGCGCAAGGCGCCTAATGCAGCGTTTACGATCGCAGATTTATCTGCTCCGAAAAAAATCAAATCGCCATTTTCAGCGCCGCTCCGCGAAATTATCGCGGCTATCACGTCATCCGGGAGGAACTTAAGTATTGGAGACTGGAGTCCGTCGCGCCCGGCCACAATGTCGTTAACTTTAATGTAGGCAAGGCCCTTCGCCCCATAAATCGCGACAAAAGCCGTGTAATCGTCAATTTGTTTACGCGTCAGTCGGCCACCGCCAGGTGCTCTCAACGCGGCGACTCGTCCGTCAGGATCATTGGCCGGCCCGGCAAAAACCTTAAACTCGACCTTAGACATCAGATCACCCACTTCAACGAGTTCGAGCGGATTGCGCAAATCTGGGCGGTCGCTGCCATAGCGGTCCATTGCATCGGCGTAGGTGAGTCGCGGGAAAGGATCCGGCAGGGTTATAGCCATCACCGTTGAAAACAACGAGCGAATCATATTTTCCATCCGCCCCATGATGTCCGCCTCGTCGACGAACGACATTTCGACATCCAGTTGGGTAAATTCTGGTTGCCGATCGGCGCGTAAATCCTCGTCGCGGAAACATCGTACGATTTGGTAGTAGCGATCGAACCCAGACATCATTAATAGTTGCTTGAACAGCTGTGGCGATTGCGGCAACGCGAAAAATCGACCCGGGTGGGTACGGCTTGGGACTAAATAGTCGCGCGCACCTTCTGGGGTCGCCTTAGTCAGCATTGGCGTTTCGATATCTAGGAATTCATTGTCGTCCAGGTAAGCACGCAGAGTTCGAGTAACCTGAGCACGTAATGCGATGTTGTGTTGCATCCGTGGGGTGCGAAGATCGATATAACGATACTTTAAGCGGGTATCTTCGTGAACGTGTTCGTCGAGCTGAAAAGGTGGGGTTGAAGCGGCATTCAGTACTTCGAGATCTTTGACGAGAATTTCGACCTTACCGGTCGCCATCTCTGAATTTGCGGTCCCTTCGGGGCGGTAGCGAACTCGACCTGTAGCCCTTAATACGAATTCTCCGCGCACTCGTTCAGCGGTGGCAAAGCTTTCTTGCGTATCGGGATCAATCACTATTTGGACAATGCCCGAGCGGTCGCGTAAATCGATAAAAATTACGCCGCCGTGATCGCGGCGATTATTCACCCAACCACAAACCGTGATCGGGTTGTCGAGCTCACCTTCGCTAATGTGTCCGCAATAATGGCTACGCATGCAAGTTATGCCTGTCAATCAATTTCACGCCGTTGGCCGGCAAAGGCCGCGATAATACGGTTTGCGCTGCAACATCGCAATGCGAATGGCCAATGGAATTGCCTAGGCCTCGGTCGATTTTGTCGACGTTTTTGCGGCCACATCCGCTTTGGGACTCGATTTCGACTCTTTGCCGTCAGATTCTTTCTTTACAGGCTCGGATTTCGCATCAGATTTTTTGTCCGAATCCGATGCGGGCTTACTGTCATCCGAATCGTTTTTGGCGTCCTTTGGTTTATCTTTGAAATCAGTCTCGTACCAGCCCGTTCCTTTGAGACGAAACGCTACTTTTGAAATGAGTTTTTTTAATGATTCCTTGCCGCATGACGGACACGTCGTAAGCGGTTCGTCGCTAATTTTTCGCATCGTCTCAAATTGGTGTCCACAATCAGTGCAATCGTACTCGTAGATCGGCATGTTTATTCTCGGTAGGTTTAAACGACCGGAGGAAAATAAGGCCTCCGCATAAAAGATCAAGCAATAATAGCCGACCACGGCGAATTTCGCGCATTTTCGGCAGTTTTTGTTTTTCGAGCCCGGCAAGCAACGCGACTCGAATGGTCGTCGGACGCTCAAGTTGGGCCCCGTTAATACGAACCAACAGTCGGCCGCGGCTCAGCTTGGTCCGGATAGTTTGGACTGCACGCGTGAGATTCGTTATTATCGCCGGCCCTTCGACTAACAGGGTCTGCGCCAATTATACCCCGCATTACAGGGCGGTGGTCGGCACAAACCACAATGATCGTTAGAATGGGCCGTTAGCTCAGCTGGTAGAGCACCGGACTTTTAATCCGATGGTCGTAGGTTCGAACCCTACACGGCCCACCATTTCTTCGCTGTATTGCGGTTTGGTTCCCCCGACAACGGACCCCGCCGGACCCTGCGGCTACCAAATGAATTCGTATCCCAGCCTCTAACGAAGACCGACAAGGCTGCGGATTTCGATGTATCGCCGGACAAAATGGTCGTAGACGGGAGGGTGAGTGGTGGTTCTGAGGCGAACGCCCACATTAACGGCTCGTTTGGGCGAAACTGAGACGGCTCGATGAGTCCGTAGGTTTAGGCTGCGCGCGAGATTGTGCGCTTAGCGACCTTCCGGTCACTCGTCGCCAGTGCAACATGTGCCGGATCAGCTACTTCAGCGCCTTGTTCAGCACGTTGTAGCTTCGGATTCGGCGTTTGTGAAATTACTTGGGCTATATCTATTACACGACTAATAAAAAAGCTCGTAATCGCAATAGCTAGCGAACTGTAAAAGGCGTTGAACAAGACCGCTTCCGGGATAACGTGGCTGTACAGGGAAACAGCGGCAAGTGAGATTATTGCTGCTACAAGCGACGAGATACCCAGGTAATCTAACAGCATCGGAAATCGTTTGTATTGTTGCATTTCGGGCCCGCGATACTTTTGTTAATTATTATTTTGTTCGGTCCAAGCTGGGCTTGGTCTCTGCCTTGGAGAGCAATAATACGCCGCCGCCGCACAATTTCTGTGAACTGTATCGCACTCGATCAGCAATTCGATGGATTTAACAGTATTTATCGTTGACCTTTTTATCAATAATTTCTGGGATGATGCTAGCCTTTGCCGCTCAGTCGTCTAATCGCATACCGGCGCTGGCCGCAGGAGCGTTAGTCGTGCACATCTTGCTTAATGATTAACGCCTGGGCCTATCAATGGCAGCCCATTGGCCAGCAACGCCAAGGAATATTCTAGTTCTTGCAATGCGCGGCTATGTAACTTTGGCGTCGCCAGCTAGCTAACCATCATACGCAAGATGTCGCCGTTGTATTGCTTAGTTCAAATTTTCGTTTTGAATTCATCGGACTCGCCGATATTATCTATCCAACGAATAATCAATTCATCACCCGACGAAGCGTGCCCAACAACAAATGACAGGTAGGGGTTTTTTGCGATCCCGGGGCCCCAATGCGCACGCATCACGACTGTGCCGTTATGCGTACACGTTACTTCGGTGATGAAATGTGCCGCAATAACGACGCCGCTTTTTAAGCGCCCGCCGATCGCCATGGGATGACGAATCAGTGCCCTAACAGTCACTTCGCCACCGCGCAATTGCAGACGCATTTTTATCGAGTTTGTCATTGGGCTTTATACGCTGCATCCACCGATCGTGACTTCGATCGATTTACGCGATGAATACAAACCGTCCTGCGTCTCGACCACGACGAGAATATCGCACGAGGACGCCAACTTAATTCGCGTTGCAACAAAATCGGTTCCGCGTGCTAGAAAATCAAATTTTGCTATCAGAGGAATCGGGTTTTCAGTTGCGAGAATAATCACCGAAGCGACGTGATCGATACTAAATTCGATCTTTATGGGTACGACCGCACCATTCTCGGCCAAGTCTGTGGCGATAATATTAATTCCGTCGTGGGGCAGTATGGTTCGATCGGCGAATAACGCATCAAGCGTCTCGTCAAGTTGATCACGTTGAAACGCGACGATGGGACGCGAAAGTTCGAAGGCACGAACCCATTTCGCCGGCCATAGCACGATGCCTGTTACAACGCCCTTTAATATCGAGCGCCTACGCTTGGAGTTTGGCGGTGCGAGGGATTGTTCGTAGCTTTCAATCATAGTTGATGGATGAAGCTTACGACGGCCTCAATTTCGTACTCAGTTAAAATTTTGTTGCCCCCGGAGGGCGGGCATTAAGGAATTGGGATTTATTGCGCCTGCATCCCATATTTGTTCACGTAATAGTTGCCACGTCGAGTAACGAGCGAGCATCTGAGCCAATCGTGGTCCAAGGTTACCCATTCCGGTCCCACCCGGAATGACATGGCATGCGAGATAATTACCCTTATCGATGGCAAAAGCTGGCGAGCGGCCGTCAGCAAGCGTGCGCGGATCGCCGGCGCCAGCCGATTCCAAGAAAACCATCGAAAGCAAAAACGTGCCTATCAGCCGGCACGAATTAGTCGCGCGAGCACGATTAGCGGCGCCGCTTTTTGCGTTGTTTCTCACGCCCGGCCGTGCCTTTTTCAAGTTGATCGAGCTCCTCGTTAATTTCGTCCATACGCGCGTCGACCCGCAAGCGCTGGTAGTTCGTGATAACGGGTATTTTCTCTGCCAGGCGTAGTTGCTGAAGCGACAACCGAAGCTCGCCGAGGCTGCGATAGAATTGCGACAAAGTAAAATGTGAATTCACCTTTTCACCTAAATCGTTTTCTGCTTCAGCGAGTAATTTGAAGTAACGCGGGTCACCGCGTTCGGCGAACACGAAATTTCTTAATTGCTCTTTTGCCTCCGCCGGGCGGCCAGCTAGGGTGAGTAAATTCGCATGTCCGTATGCGGCGGCTCGACTTTCGGGTTGTTCTTTATACGCAATTTCGTAATGACTTAACGCGTCGATAATTTCGCCGGCGCGCAATTCAAGCTGACCAGCAGCGAGGCGAAACGCCAGGATGTGCGGCGCTTCAACGAGTAGTTTTGCCACCTCTATCCGCGCTCTTCGAAAATCACTAGCTGCAGTTAAGCCGAGCACATACCCATAGCGCGCGATACTTTCGTGCATAGTCGTACCGTCACGTAAAGCGAGTTCGTAGAAACGTTTCACCGATGCTGGATCGTTTGCTGCGCGGACATCAAGTTTCGTTCGAATTAAATGGTATTCGTAACTGTCCTCTCGGATCGGCGCTGCGCCGAGACGCTCGGCGCGCTCCTTTGCCTCGGAAATACGATTTACCGTGACTGGATGGGTGCGCAATATTTCGGGAATAAACGCTGGATCGGTATAACGGCTTGCGGTTTGCAGACGTGAGAAAAAATCCGCCATAGCGTAGGTATTGAATCCGGCGTCATGAAGCAATTGAATCCCAATTCGATCTGCTTCGCGCTCGTTCGCGCGGGTGAAATTTATTTGGCGCTGCGCTTGGAGCCCTTGAACTGCGGATATCGCGCCAATTCCTGCTTGTGGATTTACCGCCGCCAACGCGACGGCCCCAAGAAGTGCCGCCATCGCCGGTATATTGTTCCGTGTCCGATCCTCGATCATGCGCGCCGTATGACGTTGCGTGATATGTACGATTTCGTGCGCAAGGACCGAGGCAACTTCGCTTTCACTTTTAGATTCCAGCAGCAGGCCTGAGTGCACGCCGATAAACCCACCCGGCACAGCAAACGCGTTAATTCCGCGCACCTCGAGCATGAAAAACGTAAACTCCCCGTAATAATCGACTAGATTGCCGAGGCTCATACCCAGGTTTTGAATGTAATCTTCGACTTCTTCGTCTGTAATGACCGGTGCGTAACGACGCATTTGGCGCATAAACCCTTCGCCGAGTTGTTTTTCTTGTTCCGGCGATATGATCGCGCCAGCGGAATCGCCGAAATCGGGTAACTGCTCGCGCTCTGTTTGGGCGATTACCATGTTGCTCACCAGCACGATTAAGCTTGCAAGCATCCGCGCTTGCCTAATGAATATGGGACGATCGGGCGTGTTATTGGAGAACATATCTTGTGCTTAACCGATTAGACAACAATGCCAGTTCTGACAATTGGATGGGGTTGGGCAACGATGCACGTTGGGAGTTCCAAAATTCTTAATGACTTTATCCCAGCATATCGGGACGTTAGTATGCTGCCCAGCAATTGGCCCTGAAAACATTATTCATGGCCGCGCTTAACCCCAACAGATACTAGGAGTAACAATGCAGCGACGCAACGCATTCTACGCTCAATCCGGCGGCGTAACGGCCGTTATTAACGCAAGCGCTTGTGGAGTCATCCAGACGGCCAGAGCGAATCCCGATCGCATCGCCAATGTTCTCGCCGGCCGTAACGGAATTATAGGCGCCCTGACAGAGGATCTCATTGACACCTCAGGTGAATCCGATACCGCGATCGAGGGTTTGCGTTACACGCCGTCGGGGGCCTTTGGCTCATGCCGTTACAAACTAAAAAACGTCGAAGAAAGTCTCGCCGAGTACGAACGCATATTGGCAGTCTTCGAAGCCCATGATATCGGCTATTTCTTTTACAACGGCGGCGGCGATTCGCAAGATACAACGAACAAAATCGCGCAGTTAAGCGAGCAGCGCGGCTATCCCTTGAATTGCATTGGCATCCCTAAAACTGTCGATAATGATTTGCCGATCACAGATAACTGTCCGGGATTCGGTTCGGTGGCTAAATATGTCGCCGTGTCGATTCGTGAAGCGGGTTATGACGTTGCTTCGATGGCAAAAACATCGACAAAGGTTTTTGTTATGGAAGTTATGGGTCGCCATGCAGGCTGGATCGCCGCCGCCGGTGGACTCGCCCAGGAACGAGATGGGGATGCACCACATCTAATCCTCTTTCCGGAAATTGAGTTCGACGAAGATAAATTCATTAAACGAGTTAATGAGTGTGTTGAAGCGTACGGCTATTGCGCTATCGTCGTCTCAGAAGGTTTACGCGACCCAACGGGCAAATTTGTCGCGGACGCGGGAATTCGCGATGCATTTGGCCATGATCAACTCGGTGGCGTGGCTCCTGTTATCGCAAACCTAATTAAACAGCGTCTCGGGCTAAAGTATCATTGGGCAGTCGCGGATTACCTGCAACGGGCAGCACGCCACATTGCGTCTAAGACAGACGTAGAACAAGCCTATCAACTCGGCTGCGCTGCTGTGGAAATGGCATTGGCGGGTAAATCGGCGCTCATGCCAACTATCGAGCGCCTCGCTGATGAGCCGTACAAATGGCAGATCGGCGAAGCGCGTTTGGAAGACGTGGCTAACGTCGAGAAAATGATGCCGCGTGATTTCATTACAGCTGATGGATTCGGGATCACACCACAATGCCGACGCTATTTGAGTCCATTGATCGCAGGCGAAGACTACCCACCTTTCAAAAACGGACTTCCAGACTACACACGACTGCAGAATTTATCCGTAAAGAAACGCTTAACGACAGATTTTGTGCTCGGTTAATGCACCGAACCGCACCAACTGGTTTATTCGATGTCCGGGTAGGCGGTGCCTGCGCCCAGTCGTCTGCCGATGCCATATTTATCTAGCAATTGTCCGGTTTCAACCATCGGTAATCCAACGACGTTAGAATAGCTTCCGTCGATCCGTTCGACGAAATTTCCGCCCGATCCTTGAATAGCGTACGAACCAGCTTTGTCTTGTGGCTCACCGCTTTGCCAATATTGGCTAATTTCCCAGCGGTCAATTCGGCGAAACTTAACCCGGGTGCGAACGCTGATCACGGTAACGTCGCGATGGGTTACAGCGATCCCAGAATAAACCTCATGCCAGCGATCCGATAAGCGCTCAAGCATCTCGCGTGCGTGGTCTTCGCTATCCGGTTTACCGAGGATCAGCTTGTCGATTGAGACAGCCGTGTCGGCGGCCAGCACCGGGTTCGAACCCTCGCACAACTCACTCACGATTGCACTTTTCAGTAGCGCGATGCGGCGAACATAATCGCTGGGTTGTTCCGCCGGCAACGGCGATTCATCGACATCGGGCGGTAGTACTTGAAACCGAACGCCGATTTGTTTGAGTAATTGTATGCGCCGAGGAGATCGTGAGGCGAGAATCAAATCGACGGCGGCGGAATTTTTGCTCATGTTCGACATCGGTAAGAATCGATTAGTCCGTATTTAGGCCGGCGCTATCGATATCCGCTACGCACGATGATAGGGATGATTTTGCAATACGCTCCACGCTCGATATAACTGTTCGATGAGAATTACTCGAACGAGTTGGTGCGGTAATGTGAGTCGAGATAGCGACCACTGGCAGTCCGATCCGCTGACAATAGAGTCTGCGAGACCCTCGGCGCCGCCGATAAAGCACGCAACATCGGCTTGATTCGATCGCCACCGCTCGAGATTCACGGATAACTCTTTTGTCGTCCATTGTTGGCTACGTTCATCGAGAGCGATCTGATAAGCGCCGCGCGGGCAGGCTTTAAGCAAACGCTCAGCCTCTTTGTCACGTTGGGTTGTCGTTGACGAATGCTGCACCGGCGCGATTTCGCGCACACTAATATCGACGTGCCCGGTCAGTCGCTTCAGATACTCATCAGAGCCCTTGGCGACCCAGTCGCGAGGTCGTTTGCTGACGCACAAAATATGAATTCGCACGGTCTGCTAGCGATTGAAAATTAACCAACGTAGAGCGCAGCTACGCCGAACCGTGCGATCGTTATTCATCGACTGGGTTATTCCCTGCTAATTCGTCGGTCGCGCTCCTATCCCACAATTTTTCAAGTTGAAAGAAGTCTCGAGTTTCCTGCTGCATCGCATGCACAATGACATCTCCAAAGTCGATCAAAACCCACTCGCAAACATTATCCCCTTCGACGCCAATGGGTCGCACATCTTTTTCTCGCGCAGCGTCGATTACGCGGTCTTTTAACGCTTTAACCTGACGCGAAGAGCGACCAGACGCGACGACCATGTAATCGGTGATTGAAGTCATGTCACGCACGTCCAGGACACGGATGTCCACGGCTTTTCCATCGTCCAAAGACGAGGTAAGTAGATCGCGCAATTTTTCTGGTGCCAGTTCTGCGTTCATATCAATTGGGGCTCTGGTAAA
>CAWLAW010000004.1:0-22724 GCA_963854885.1 Gammaproteobacteria bacterium
AACAAAATCTTGCAGATATTCTCCGGCGTCCCGAGATCGACTACCTGACGTTAATGGAATTGCCAGGTGCCGGTCCCGCAATCGCCGATCAAGGGGTTATCGAGCAGCTCGAGATCAGCGCGCGTTATAGCGGTTATCTTGAGCGGCAACACGACGAAGTCGAAAAACACGCGCGAAACGAGAATACGTTAATCCCGACCGACCTAGATTTCACGACGGTGCGGGGATTGTCCAATGAGATCGTGCAGAAACTCGCCGATCATCGACCGCACTCAATAGGCCAGGCGTCGCGAATATCTGGGGTCACCCCGGCAGCAATATCGATATTGCTGGTGTACCTGAAAAAGCATCAACTTCTATTTGCCCAATCGGCGTAGCGATAATCACTGCCCGGATTTATCCGTGTTATGTATGAGCTGCTAAGAGCGAACGCGGCTGCGCTCAATCTCGATTTGCACGACGAGCAAATCTCGACGCTGGTAAATTACGCGGACTTGATCCAAAAGTGGAGCCGCATCACGAACTTGGTCGGCTCCAGTACTTTTGAAGATCTGTTGCGAAATCATTTAGTCGATTGCCTAGCGGTCGTGCCGCATGTCGACGGCGAAATAATTGTCGACGTTGGTTCGGGGGCCGGTCTTCCCGGAATCGTAATTGCAATTCTGCGCCCAAACCGCACTGTTATCCTCGTCGAAAGCCAGCAGAGAAAGTGCAGATTTCTTCGCCAGGTTGCCATCGAGCTGCCGCTGGACAATATCTCGATAGTCGCGGAGCGGATTGAGTGCTGGCGCCCGCAGGTGTCGGTCGATCGCATCGTCTGTCGCGGGTTCAGTTCACTGCAAAAATTTTTCAATGACACACAACGTTTGCATAACGCAGAGTGCGAGTTAGTTGCAATGAAAGCAACCTCGAGTGACAAAGAACTTGCAGCACTGGACGTACCAGGCGCGCGAGTGCAAAGCATCCCGTTGAATGTCCCAGGATGGGATCACAGGCATCTCGTAACGATTGACTGGCATGGCCGGGACCTAGCCAAAAGTTCTTAACCGGATAGCGTGCTTCAACAAGACGAAAAACGTGTTTTCTCTCAACGGGAAATGGAGACCGTCGGTCGCGCGAGCACCCACTTATGCCATAATATCGGTAGGTCCTTGGCGCGTTTTCGTGTGAAACAGCTTTATTTAGGACGTCCAGTGCGTGAGGCGGCTCCATATTGCTGAATTTTTCAGGTGTCGATTCTCCAGTTACTGCAGCCGCGAGGGGATTCCTCTCGTGATTTAATGTCCAATCCGACCTAGTGCGTCCGACAAAAACTTGGGCCATTGGGCTCCATCAAATCTGGGGTATCGAACCTAGTCATCATGGCCAGAGTGATAGCGGTAGCTAATCAAAAAGGTGGCGTCGGCAAGACGACCACGAGCGTGAATCTCGCGGCGTCCTTAGCCGCGACGAAAAGAAAGGTCCTGCTAATAGATTTGGATCCACAGGGCAATGCGACGATGGGTAGCGGCATCGAGAAGCGCGAAATTAAATCCTCAAGTTACGACGTTTTAATGGACGAGGCCGGAATCGGCGATTCTGCGCTAACACTACCAGAAGTCGGTTACGATTTGCTTCCGTCGAACGCCGATCTAACCGCAGCCGAAGTTGGTTTAATCGACGAACTGGGGCGCGAGCTACGGTTACGGCAAGCGATTGAGGCGATTCGCCCAAATTACGCGTTCGTCATTATCGACTGCCCGCCGGCGTTGAATATGTTGACCATCAACGCACTCGTTGCAGCAGACTCCGTAATGATCCCGACGCAATGCGAATATTACGCGCTGGAGGGACTTTCAGCGTTGCTAGAGACGCTCGATAAGATAAAAAAGATTCTTAACTCGAAGTTAGTCATCGAGGGTTTTTTGCGCACGATGTACGATCCTCGCAACAATCTCGCCAATCAGGTTTCACAGCAGCTACTTAAGCACTTCGGGGATAAGGTTTATAAGACGATAATCCCACGCAATGTACGATTGGCTGAGGCACCAAGCCACGGTTTGCCTGCACTAATTTACGATAAATCGTCCAGTGGCGCGATCGCTTATTTAGCACTTGCCGGCGAGATGCTGAGGCGAGACGAAGCGCAACTCGCGGCAAACTAAACTTCTGAGAGTCAGCAACATGGCAACAAAGAAAAGGGCATTGGGTAGGGGGCTCGACGCGCTGTTGGGAATGGGCGCGGAACAGGCCGTGCCCGAAGAACGCAATGGTGATCAGCTCAAGTCGATACCCGTCGATATGATCCAACGCGGACGCTACCAGCCGCGTGTCGACATTAAGGCTGAGTCCCTCCAAGACTTGGCGAATTCAATAAAATCGCAAGGTATCGTGCAGCCAATTGTGATCCGCGCCATCGATGGTCCAAATCGTTTTGAAATCATCGCGGGCGAACGGCGTTGGCGGGCCGCGCAAATTGCCGGTTTGCATGAAATTCCTGCAATCGTACGAGACGTTTCGGATCAGGTCGCAGCAAGTGTCGCACTGATCGAGAATATTCAGCGCGAACAACTTAATCCGTTGGAAGAAGCGCAATCCTTACATCGACTTATTCACGAGTTCGACATGACGCATCAAGACGTTGCCGAAGCGGTCGGCCGCTCGCGTGCATCGGTGTCGAACCTTCTGCGTTTATTGGAATTGCACCCCGATGCGAAAAAACTGCTCGAATCCGGCGACCTGGAAATGGGCCATGCGCGGGCGCTTGCGGGATTGCCGAGCGCAATGCAACCGAGCGCGGCCACTAAGATCGTCGCCGGTGGGTTATCCGTGCGCGCCGCCGAAAAATTGGTTAAAGAAATTCGTACACCAAAGTCCGAAGTCGTAAAGACGGACCCGAGTGTTGATCTAGACGTAAAGCAGCTTGAAGAGTCGCTCGGTGACCGTCTCGGGGCCAGCGTCTCGATTCGCTATGGCAAAGGCGGCAAAGGCACCTTATCCATAAATTACAATTCCTTAGACGAATTGGACGGGATACTTGCCCACATAAAATAGATTCAAATTTGCTCTTGCCGCAGCGCCGCATAATCCGTTATAATTTACGCGTTTTGCGCAGTCTCATATAGGCGTGGGTAACCAGAATCCGTCGAGTCGAGTGGCCGCGGGGTCGCTATTTCAACACTCGCGGCGTGTGGCAATCAACGTCGTAGCGGGCCAGATTGTCGTGGCTTACGCGGTTGCATTGAGCCTCACGGTGCTGGTTGGTTTCCAGCATGGATATTCGGCTCTAGTCGGAGCCGCCATCGGTATTTTACCGACATATTACTTTGCGCTGCGAATGTTTAGTCGTTCGCGGGGCGCGCTTTCGCCGGAACAGGCACTGCGCAACATCTACCTTGGTGAAGGAATCAAGGTGCTGTTTACGTTAGCACTATTTGTGCTGGCGATATTAAAGCTAACGGTAATTTTACCGGTTGTCGCTGGCGCGTACATCGCGACAGTGGCAGTGAACTGGGCCGCCGTTTATTTTACGGATTTAGGGGAGTCACCGCGTCGGGGCGTTGACGATTAAGTAGAAATATTAAAGTCCGATTCCGATCGGGCGAAGAACAAGAGTCATGGCAGCAGGAACACCGGCTGAGTACATCAGTCACCACATTCAAAACCTTACTTTCGGCGAACGTTCGGACGGCACGTGGGGCTTTGCCCACTCGGCCAAAGAAGCGACCGAAATGGGTTTTATGGCGGTTAATGTCGACACGATGTTCTGGTCGCTTGCCACCGGCTTGGTGTTTTGCTGGTTGTTTCGCAAAGCGGCAGTGAGTGCTTCAGTTAACACGCCTAGTCGATTCCAGTCGTGCATAGAAATGGTCCTCGAAATGGTGAATACCAGCGTCAAAGACGCTTTCGTTGGGAACAATGCCCTGATAGGTCCGTTGGCATTGACGATATTTGTCTGGATTTTCCTGATGAACCTGATGGATCTCGTACCGGTCGATCTCATTCCGCAACTGTCCCATCTGTTTGGCATTGAATACATGAAAATGGTGCCGACTACGGATGTTAACGCGACGTTCGGTATGTCGTTATCGATTTTCGCTTTGATGGTTTACTACGGCATAAAGATAAAAGGAGTCGGTGGATTTTTCGGCGAACTCGCATTTCACCCGTTCGGCAAAGCGCTATTGCCGGTTAATCTCGTCCTAGAAACCGTTTCACTCATCGCCAAGCCGCTATCGTTGTCACTGCGGCTTTTCGGCAACATGTTTGCTGGCGAACTTGTTTTCGTACTTATCGCGGCGTTAATCCCATTTTATTTACAGTGGGCTGTCTCCGTGCCATGGGCGATTTTTCATATTCTTGTAATTACCTTACAAGCGTATATTTTTATGATGTTGACGATTGTGTATCTCAGTCAGTCGCACGAAACCCACGACTCGCATTGACGAATTAAACAATTAAGGAGAGAAGTTATGGAGTCTGTAGTTGCTTTTTCAGCTCTTGCTGCAGGTATCATGGTTGGCCTCGGTGCCCTAGGCGCTGGCGTTGGCATTGGTATTCTCGGGAGCAAATTCCTCGAAGGCGCAGCGCGGCAGCCGGAATTAGTGCCTATGCTTCAAGCGAGAATGTTCTTGATGCTTGGCCTGACCGACGCAGTGCCGATTATTGCCATCGCATTCGCTGCGTTGATGATGTTTGCCAACCCCTTCATCGGTCAAATCGTCCAGTAAGGCGACTAGGTCACGCGCAATGAATATCAATCTAACTTTATTCGGACAGGCGATATCGTTCGCGATATTTGTATGGTTCTGCGTCAAATACGTATGGCCACCGATAATTAAGGCGTTAGAAGAACGTGAGACGCGGATAGCAGACGGGCTCGCGGCGGCTGATAAAGGCCAACGCGATCTTGAAAATGCCGGCCAAAAGGTCGAAGTGATTCTGCAAGAAGGTCGCGAAAAGGCGCAAGAGTTTGTCACTCAGTCGCAGAGGCGTGGGGAAGATATTGTCGAGCAGGCTAAACAATCCGCTATCGAAGAAGGTGATCGATTGCTGGTGACCGCACGCGGACGTATCGACCAGGAACGCAACGAAGCGCGCGAGTCGCTGCGTAACGAAGTTGCGGTATTGGCGTTGAGCGGTGCTGAGCAAATTCTAATGCGTGAGGTTGACGCCACGGCTCATCGGGACGTCCTCGATAAGTTAACGGCGGAAATTTAGCGCATGCAGGAAAATCTCACTATTGCGCGGCCCTATGCGCTGGCGGCTTTTAGATTTGCGCTGAAAGCGAGTGATGTCGATGCATGGTCCGCCATGCTGACGTCGCTCGGATACGCCACCTCGAACGCCGATCTACTGCCGTTAATCACGCACCCCAAGGTGTCGAAGTTGCAGTTAAAAGAGCTGTTGCGAGATATTATCGGGTCACAATTAAACCCACACCGTGAAAATTTTATCGATGCGCTCATGGACGCTGGGCGTCTTGCCTTAGCCCCCGAAATTTCGATCTTGTTCGAAAGACACAAAGCGGCAGCGGCCGGAATTGTCGATGTACTTGTCGAATCCGCATATGAAGTTAGCGCGAGCGAACAAGATGCTATTGCGGCCGCGGTGCGGACACGTGTCGGTAGTGATTGCAAAGTAAGCACCGAATTAAATCCGGATCTGATCGGTGGTGCAGTAATTAAGGTCGGCGATTCCGTAATTGACATATCACTGCGTGGCCGATTGCGCGCTCTCGAGCAACAACTCGCATAAACGTATCCAGAACATCGAAATTAAATGAAATGAAATATCTTCGTAGAGGACAGTCATGAGTATCAGCGCAACCGAAATCAGCGAACTGATCAAAAAGAAAATCGAAGGTCTTGATCTCCAAACGGAAGCTCGTACTGAAGGTACGGTTGTGAGTTTGATGGACGGGATCGCCCGAATTCATGGTTTGAGCGACGCGATGCAAGGTGAAATGATCGAATTTCCCGGCGGCGTTTTTGGTCTCGCACTGAACCTCGAGCAAGATTCTGTTGGCGCCGTTGTCATGGGTGATTACGAACACATCTCCGAAGGTGATACCTGTCGTTGCACGGGACGAATTTTAGAAGTCCCGGTCGGTGAAGGCCTGCTTGGTCGCGTGGTTGATTCATTGGGTAAGCCGATCGATGGTAAGGGCGACATCGTTGCCGTGCGGTCGGAACCGATCGAAAAAATCGCACCGGGGGTTATTGAAAGACAGTCCGTCGATCAACCCGTGCAAACGGGTCTTAAATCGATTGACGCGATGGTCCCAGTTGGACGTGGTCAACGAGAATTGATCATCGGCGATCGCCAAACGGGTAAAACCGCGGTAGCGATCGATGCGATAATTAATCAGAAAGGTACGGGAGTTAAGTGTATCTATGTGGCGATCGGCCAGAAGGCGTCGTCCATCAACACGGTTGTTAACAAGCTCCAAGAACATGGCGCGATGGAACACACGATTGTGGTCGCAGCGAGTGCGTCGGAATCTGCCGCACTACAGTACGTAGCGCCTTACTCCGGCTGCGCAATGGGTGAGTATTTTCGCGATCGCGGCGAAGATGCCCTAATCGTTTACGACGATTTAACCAAACAAGCGTGGGCTTACCGTCAAGTTTCACTACTTCTACGCCGTCCACCGGGACGTGAAGCGTACCCCGGAGACGTTTTCTACTTGCACTCTCGACTTTTAGAAAGAGCTTCGCGGATCAACGCGGAGCATGTTGAAAAAATTACCAATGGGGAAGTGAAAGGGAAAACGGGTTCCCTGACGGCTTTGCCAATTATTGAAACTCAAGCCGGCGACGTTTCGGCGTTTGTTCCGACGAACGTAATTTCGATTACGGACGGTCAAATATATTTAGAATCCGATTTATTCAACGCAGGGTTTCGCCCGGCAATTAACGCCGGCCTGTCCGTGTCGCGAGTCGGCGGCGCTGCCCAAACCAAGATTATCAAGAAGCTTGGCGGCGGTATTCGATTAGCGCTTGCCCAGTACCGCGAGCTCGCCGCGTTTGCGCAATTTGCCTCAGATTTGGACGAGGCGACGCGTCGCCAGCTGGAGCGTGGTCAACGCGTCATGGAACTGATGAAGCAAAAACAATATGCGCCGTTGTCGGTTGCGCAAATGGCAGTCAGTCTTTACGCGGTCGAGAACGATTTCATGGATGATGTCGAGCTTGAGAAAATCGGTGACTTTGAAGCTGCCCTACATAGCTACATGAGTAGTTCACACAAAGCACTAATGGACACAATCGACGAGTCTGGAGATTTAAACGACGACATCTCCGCGGGTCTAAAATCGGCCGTAGAAGAGTTTAAATCGAGCCAGACCTGGTAGCCGGGTGACGATAGGATAATTTAATGGCTGCCGGCAAAGAAATTCGAACGAAGATTGGAAGCGTTAAGAATACGCAGAAAATCACCAAAGCGATGGAAATGGTCGCTGCGAGCAAAATGCGCAAAGCGCAAGAACGAATGCGAGCGGCGCGCCCGTACGCTGACAAGATGCGTAATGTTGTGGCGCATGTGGCCAACGCGAACACTGAGTACAAACACCCGTACCTACTCGAACGCGACGAAGTGAAGCGCATCGGCGTAATTGTTGTGACAACGGATCGGGGACTCTGTGGCGGCTTGAACGGCAACTTATTTCGCAATGCCTTACGCCAATTTAAGCTTTGGGAAGACGAAGGAAAAGAGCTCGAACTCTGCGTGATCGGTAACAAAGGGTTGTCATTTTTCGGTCGTATTGGGGCGAAGATTGTCGGTTCGACGAATCAAATCGGCGACTCTCCGATGCTGGAAGACTTGATCGGCACGGTGCGCGTTATGTTAGATGCCTATGCCGAAGGGCGTATCGACAAGGTCTATCTCGTTTATAACGAATTCGTAAACTCCATGACGCAAAGCTCCGATATAGAGCAACTCGTGCCGCTCGTGCCCGAACAAAGCGACGATATGAGCCACCATTGGGATTACATTTACGAGTCCGGCGCGCAAGACGTCATGGAACAACTATTAACGCGTTACATCGAATCACTCGTCTACCAAGGGGTCACTGAAAATATCGCTTGCGAGCAAGCTGCTCGTATGGTCGCGATGAAGGCCGCGTCCGACAATGCAGGCGATTTAATCGATGAATTGGAACTCGTATATAACAAAGCCCGGCAGGCCGCCATTACCCAAGAGCTATCCGAAATAGTCGCTGGCGCGGCCGCGGTTTAATTCGAAAAAATTTTACAAGATTGAGGATCTGAATGATGAGTTCAGGAGATGTGGTACAAGTCATCGGCGCGGTAGTCGACGTTAAGTTCCCTACTGACGCGGTGCCCAAAATCTATCATGCGTTGAATATCGACGACAGCAAGATTGTCCTCGAAGTTCAGCAGCAGATAGGCGATGGCGTTGTGCGAACAATTGCTCTGGGTACGACGGACGGTCTGCGCCGGGGTATGAAGGTGGTGAATACTGGAGCAGGTATCAAAGTACCGGTCGGCCAAGAAACACTCGGTCGCATCATGAACGTGTTGGGCGATCCCATCGACGATAAAGGACCAATCGGCGAGCAAGAACGGATGGTAATTCATCGCGCCGCGCCAAAATTTGTCGAACTCTCGGAAACTCAGGATCTTTTAGAAACTGGGATTAAGGTCATTGACTTGATTTGTCCGTTCGCCAAAGGCGGCAAAGTCGGGTTATTCGGTGGTGCCGGGGTTGGTAAGACGGTCAACATGATGGAGCTGATCAGAAATATTGCGATCGAGCACAGTGGTTTTTCAGTATTTGCTGGGGTCGGTGAGCGAACGCGTGAAGGAAACGATTTCTACCACGAAATGAAGGACTCAAACGTACTCAATAAAGTGTCGTTAGTGTACGGACAAATGAACGAACCACCCGGTAACCGATTGCGCGTGGCGTTGACCGGTCTTACGATTGCTGAAAAATTTCGTGATGAAGGTCGTGACGTCTTATTTTTCGTGGACAACATTTATCGTTTCACGTTAGCCGGGGTAGAAGTGTCTGCACTGCTTGGCCGTATGCCATCGGCAGTGGGGTATCAACCGACCCTCGCGGAAGAAATGGGTCGTTTGCAAGAACGAATCACCTCCACTAAGACAGGATCAATAACGTCGATTCAAGCCGTATATGTCCCCGCGGATGATCTAACCGATCCATCGCCCGCAACGACGTTTGCTCACTTGGACGCGACCGTTGTGTTGTCGCGGCAAATTGCGGAACTCGGCATCTATCCAGCTGTAGATCCGCTTGATTCAACGTCTCGTCAGCTCGATCCGTTGGTAGTTGGACAGGATCATTACGACACGGCGCGCGCAGTGCAAAATACGTTGCAACGCTATAAGGAACTTCGCGACATTATCGCGATCCTTGGTATGGACGAACTGTCTGAGGAAGATAAGCTCAGCGTTTCACGCGCGCGGAAAATTCAGCGCTTTTTGTCGCAGCCGTTTTTTGTCGCGGAAGTCTTCACCGGAAGCCCTGGGAAGTACGTGTCTCTAAAAGACACAATTTCGGGATTCAAGGCGATTGTCGCCGGCGAATATGACCATCTGCCCGAACAAGCTTTTTATATGGTTGGAACCATAGACGAAGCCGTTGAACAAGCGAAAAACCTTTAGGTTAACGAGGGCGGTTTCATGTCAATTCATGTTGATATCGTTAGCGCAGAACGAGAAATATTTTCTGGTCCGGCGGAAATGGTCTTCGCACCGGCGATTCTTGGAGAAGTTGGAATCGCACCCGGGCACACGCCGCTTTTAACCCAGCTCGGTCCAGGCGAAGTCCGATTGAAGTTTGAAGATGGCAGCGATCAAGCATTCTACGTGTCGGGCGGGGTGCTCGAAGTTCAACCTAAAGTCGTCACAATCCTTTCCGATACCGCAGCGCGGGCCGAAGATCTTGACGAAGCTGCCGTGCTAAAGGCCAAGGAAGCGGCTGAGTCTGTTTTGCAGGATCGCGACGGGTCGATAGATTATGCATTGGCGCGTTCGGAACTTGCCGAAACTATGGCGCAGTTGCAGACCATTCAGCGGCTACGCCGCCGTGCTGGCGGCGGGCGCAGCTAGACCGTCTGTCGAACATTTCAAGTCCGGTGCCACGTTATTAATTTGTGGCGCAACGCATCGCGTTTTATGATGACGCGAGAAACCCAACCGGAAAATAATCCATGACCCTCACTGTCTGTATCTTGGCTGCCGGCCAGGGCAAACGCATGCATTCCGATCGGCCAAAAGTACTCCATCACATTGGTGGAAAATCGCTTGTGGCACACGTTATCGAAACCGCACGCTCAATGTCACCAACGTCGCCATTGGTCATTTACGGCCACGGCGGCGATCAATTACACAGCGCGATCGTCGACGATGTGGTTTGGGTCGAGCAACGCGAGCAGTTGGGTACAGGCCACGCCGTCGCCCAGGCGCTACCGCATATCCCGGACGACGGCATGACGCTAATTCTATACGGCGATGTGCCATTGTTACGCGAGAAAACGCTCAACCAACTTACCGCTGCTGCCAGCGCCACAGGGTTCGGCTTGCTGACGGTAGAACTGGGCAATCCGACCGGCTACGGACGGATTGTGCGTAACGCATCCGGCGCGGTCGAACGAATCGTAGAACACAAGGACGCATCACAAGAAGAACGCAATATTTCGGAAGTTAATACCGGCATCATGGCGGTGAACAATGCCTACTTGCAACGCTGGATACCGGCGTTAGCGAACGATAATGCGCAGTCAGAATATTATTTAACAGATTGTGTGGCCGCAGCAGTTGCCGAAGGAATTGAAGTTGCGACTGTATCGGCCGTTTCGGAAGCGGAAGTCACTGGGGTGAATAATCGTCTTCAACTGGCAACGTTAGAAAGACAATTTCAAAACGACATTGCGGCAGACTTGATGGAGCAGGGTGTTATGTTGCGCGATCCCGCGCGGCTTGATGTACGCGGTCGACTCACCTGCGGGCGGGATGTGGAAATCGATATTAACGCGTTGTTTATCGGGGATGTAACCTTAGGCGATCGCGTTAGAATCGGTGCGAATTGTGTCGTTGAGAACGCGGTGATTGGCGACGATGTCGAGATGTTGCCAAATTGCGTTGTAGACAGCGCGCAAATTGGCAACGGTGCGAAAATAGGACCGTACGCGCGACTACGTCCAGATACCGTTCTCGCTAACGATGTACACATCGGCAATTTCGTCGAGATTAAGAAGTCGCAAATTGGCAACGGCAGCAAGGTGAATCACCTAAGTTACGTCGGTGACGCGATCATCGGACAGAATGTCAATGTCGGTGCGGGCACGATTACGTGTAACTATGATGGTGCATTCAAGCATCAAACGACGATCGAAGACGATGCTTTTATTGGCTCAGACACACAACTAGTTGCGCCGGTAACGGTCGGCCGCGGCGCAACCGTCGGCGCCGGTACGACAGTTACAGGCAACGTCGGGGCGGACGAGCTCGTCATTAGTCGGGTTAAGCAAAAATCGATCGTCGGGTGGAAACGCCCAACAAAGCCCGGCAAGTAGCCAGTAATAGTTTAACGGCGGCGCTCCATCGAGCCCGTTGTACGACGAGGGGATTAAATGAGTAAACCGACCGCGGATTTGTATGACGAACATGGCGAGTCGTTGAGCGTTTTCGCGCCAATGTTTCGTGATTTTGGCGGTAACGTAATTTTTGAAGGTCGCGTATCGACAGTAAAGGTCCACGAAGATAATTTTCTTGTCAGGGCGGCGTTAGAGGAATCCGGTGATAGCCGTGTTCTCGTCGTAGATGGCGGCGGCTCGTTACGCTGTGCGTTAGTTGGCGATAAGCTTGCCGAGTTAGGGGCGGCGAACGGTTGGGCGGGAATCGTCGTATTCGGCTGTATCCGGGACGCAGAACCAATTAGTCGGATTAAGATTGGCGTAAAAGCACTCGCGACGAATCCGCGAAAAAGTATAAAAAAGGGTGCGGGGGACAGAGATGTTACGCTACGTTTCGCTGATGTCATGGTTGCGCCCGACAACTACTTATACGCTGATGGAGACGGGATCGTACTTGCCGACCGACAGCTATAGGCGCTCGCCTAGTACGTCGCCACTCTGTTGCGCTAAGCACGTCGAATTAGATGGTTCCTGCGAGCAATTCACTCATATTGGGAACAGTTTTCTATCGATGTGTAAACGGGAAATAAGGAGCCGGGTGTGAACAAAAATTTTGTCGTCGCTTGCATCCAAAATTCCGCGATTGACGACGTCACGCATAACATCGCGGATTTGTCGGAATTAATCAGGCAAGCAGCAGATAAAGGGGCGGAGTTCATCTGTTTACCAGAGTACTGCGCGTGCTTAGAAAAAAGTGACACCTTGTATCTTGAGCGGGGTTTTAGTGAATCCGACCATCCTGCACTCAGCGCGTTCCGCGAACTCGCCGACGAGCTAAATGTGTGGCTTTTGATCGGCTCGCTCGCAATAAAACTCACCGACACTAAGGTTAGCAACCGAAGTTATTTAATCGATGCATCGGGTGAGATTATTCAAACTTACGATAAGATCCATTTATTTGATGTCGCGTTAAAGCGCGGCGAAAGCTACGCGGAATCGAACACTGTGTTGCCGGGCAATCAAGCTCGGATCGCCGATCTTCCTTGGGGACGAGTGGGCTTTAGTGTTTGTTACGATATTCGATTTCCTCAACTATACCGGGCACTTGCGCATTCGGGTGCCGAAATGCTGACTGTTCCTGCAGTGTTTACTGCGACGACCGGAACGGCCCATTGGCACGTGTTAGTTCGTGCGCGGGCAATTGAAACAGGGTGCTTCGTGTTCGCGCCCGGTCAGTGCGGAAAGCGCCCTTGGGGACGCAGAACCTACGGGCATTCGTTGATCGTCGACCCTTGGGGTGAAATTCTGGCCGATGCTGGCGAAGAGCGAGGCATAGTTGTTGCCGAAATAAATCTCGATAAAGTCGCTGAAGCTCGACGCATGATTCCGGCTTTGTCGCACGATCGCCCGATCTCTGCGCCCGTCGCTGGATCGGCCTAGAAATAAAATTCAGCTTCGATTCAGCTTCACTCACTTAATATCCATTTCGTTGACCATAGGATATTGCGCTCGCGAGGGGCAGAACATGCTGAATGAAAATATATTTCGAACGTTAGTCGTAGCCGCTGTTGCGTTTGCGTCACATTCCAGCGCGGCTAACCATGCCAATGTTGCTGCCGGATCGGACATCGACTACGCCTCGGTAGAGCACGTAAAAATGCTCACTCGTATCGTTAGCGTACCGGTTGCCAGAGAAGAGTGTTGGGAGGAACCAGTGACTCAGTTCCAACCGGCTCCGGCTAGGGCGCACTCCTACACGTCTACTATTGTGGGCGGCATCGTCGGGGCAGTGGTCGGTAATCAGTTCGGAAGTGGCAGCGGGCGAGATTGGGCGACTGTTGCCGGAACGACGCTCGGCGCCTCGATTGGAAGTGACTACAATCGCCGGCGTGCCGCGAGCGCGGGCACAACAGTTACGACAAATGAACGTCGTTGCCGAGTAGTTAACGATTTTCAACAAGAAGAACGGGCCGATGGATATCTAGTAACATATACTTACAATGGCAGGCAGTACGAAACGCAGACCCCAAACCACCCGGGAGATAGAATCAAAGTGCGCCTGGCAGTTACACCGGTCGAATAGGCGATAAACGAGGAGACTAGGTAGCTCGAAGTCACCGAATCGCCGCGATAGCTGCACCGTCGATCTGAATACCGCTTGTTAGTGTCGTTCTAATTGTCTTTTGTGGAGGCGTAAATACTAAACCCTTGCCTGCTTATGCGAACCTTTCAAATCACTATTCTATTCATGGCAATTTCGTTTTGCGGTTTCGCAAACGCCGCTGGCGCACGTCCGGCCAACTTGCTCATTGCGCAAACGTCTAGCGTTTCTCAAGATCAAGCGGCTGCAAAAGTCAGGCAAGACACCGGCGGGCGTGTTCTGGATGTAAAAACCGAAATCCAGAACGGGGTAACTGTCTACCTAGTAAAGGTCTTGTTGACTGACGGGCGTGTCCGAGTAATTACTATGAGTTCGCAATAACGCTGAGGCTAACGCCCACGCGCTGCCGGAATATCAAATGCGTGTATTACTTATTGAGGACGAAGCGACGCTGCGCGAAGAGCTCGTCGTAAAACTCCATAGCGAAGGTTTCGCGGTTGATGCGACGGGAAGTGGCGCTGAAGGTATTTATCTTGGCAGTGAGTATCCGATCGACATCGCGATTGTTGATCTTGGCCTACCCGATGTGAGCGGCACGGAAATCATCCGTCAATGGCGCGAAGCCGATCTAAGTTTCCCCATTTTAATACTTACCGCACGAGGCCGCTGGGAAGATAAAGTTTCTGGGCTTGAAATCGGCGCCGACGATTATCTGGTTAAACCATTTCATAGTGAGGAATTAATCGCACGTCTGCGAGCGTTAGTGCGTCGAGCGGCAGGATGGGCGGAATCGAAACTACGCTGCGGACCTATAATTTTGGATACAGCTGCCAAGACCGCATCAGTGAATGATCTGGTCGTCGAGCTAACAGCGTTTGAATACAAAGTGTTGGAGTATTTGATGCTGCATACGGGGCGAGTTGTTTCAAAAACTGAATTGTCCGAGCACCTATACGAAGACGAAAGCGATCGCGACAGCAATGTTCTCGAAGTTATCGTGGGCCGGTTACGCAAAAAACTCGATCCTGAGCGCGTCACAATTCCAATCGAAACAGTTCGCGGGCAGGGCTACCGATTTAGCTTTCAACGGTCATCGGAGGACTAAGTTAAGTAGCAACCTAAGTTGCCCTGCTTAGGCACGACGTTTGTTCCTACTCCGGCCCGAAGCCGCGTTCGAATCGCCAAAATTCGGCTGATGCCCGTTGGCTAAGAGGTGTAATTTTTGCGTTCACTAAACTCACGAATGCTAGTTGCTGCTGGTCTGGTGCTTGCAGCATTCTTAAGCACAGCGGGTCTCGCGCTCGACCAAGCATTTCGCGACACTGCGCAGACCTCGGTACGCGAACGATTAACGGGAAGAATCTATCAGATTTTAGGAACGGTTGATCTAAGCGCACCGAGCGCCACAACTCTTGAATCGTCGCCGCCGGATCCCGCGCTTTCGACCCCCGAATCAGGGCACTACGCACAAATTCTCGATGCCGCCAATGCACGCGTCTGGAATTCACGGTCGATGCTCGGCATCACAATCGAAAGCCCGATCAAACGAACCGTTGGAGAATTCGCGTTTTCTACTGCCATTGCTTCAACAGGCGAGTCACTATTTGTCTTGAGCTATACCATTTTATGGGAAGGTGGAGGTGCGGAATCCGCGTTGTACACCGTACAGGTGGCCGAAAATGAACGCGCTTTTACCGATCTCATCGTGCGATTTCGAAGAAGTCTGTGGTTCGGTTTTTTCGGCATCGGCGTTGTCTTATTGCTGGTGCAAACTGTGATATTTCGATGGGGAATGAAGCCGCTAAGGGACGTTGCTGGGGAAGTTAACCTGATCGAACAAGGGCAGATATCCGAGATCGCGGGGGAATATCCATTGGAATTGAAACCCCTAACTGAAAATTTAAACGCATTGATACACTCAAACGAATCAAACGTTAAACGTTATCGCAATGCGCTTGGGGATCTGGCCCACAGCTTGAAAACTCCACTTGCGGTGCTTAGAACGACTCTTGAGCGAGGTCGCGAAGCAAGTGCTTCGAATGCGGCAACGATAGAATCGCTCGACCAGTTAGATTCCACGATCAATTTCCAGTTGCAAAGAGCGGCAGTTGCTGGCCGCTCGGTTCTCGGCGGTTCGTTTGAGATCGCGCCGGTTATCGAACAAATTGCGAACTCGCTCAGCAAAGTTCATGCAGGGAGACATCTCGAGATAACGACTAGCGTCGTTGACGGGGCAAAGTTTCGCGGCGATCGCGGCGACATGATGGAGATGGTCGGAAACATTGCGGACAATGCTTGCAAGTGGGCGAGGAACCGAGTCGATATCGCTGTCCTCATCCGTCCGAGTAGTAGCAACGAGTCAGGCAATAGCCTTGTTTTCGAAATTCGCGATGACGGGCAAGGGATGGCGCAGGAAGATATCGAACGTGCGATGCTTCGAGGTGCACGATTGGATCAATCGACCGATGGACATGGAATTGGACTAGCCGTGGTTAAAGAGCTTGTTGAGGATGCGTATGAGGGGAAGTTACAGTTTATGTCATCGGAAAACGGAACGAACGCGCAGATGATCTTCTCGAACTACTAGCAGCCTGTCGAACCCCTAAGTCCGACAGGCTGATTGCCTCGCTTCGCGACCCCTTTTGGCCGCGACTATTGGTATAATCGCAGCCCTAAACGGGACGTTCTGCATGGCTGCAACTCAAACTTTTAATTCCGAGGCACCGATTCTTGTTAACGGGCTGCGTAAAAATTCATATTCGCACGAACAATTGATCAATTGTGGCAAAGGCGGGTTATTCGGCCCAGGTAATGCACAGTTACCGTTACCTCCAATGCTGATGTTCGACCGGATCATGCAAATTGAAGATACCGGTGGCAAATACGATCGCGGGTTAATGATTGCAGAACTAGACATCGATCCCGCGCAATGGTTTTTCCAATGCCATTTTGAGGGCGATCCGGTGATGCCGGGTTGCCTGGGATTGGATGCGATGTGGCAACTCGTCGGATTTTTTCTAGCCTGGAAAGGCGGGCTTGGCCACGGGCGAGCACTTGGTGGCAGCGAGATTCAATTCACGGGACAAGTCACCCCAGATAAGAAGCTCATCACTTATACCGTGGACATTAGACGCGTGATTAATCGGTCCTTAGTGATGGGGATCGCGGACGCAACGATGGAAGTCGATGGCGAAAAAATCTATAGCGGCAAGAATTTGCGGGTCGGATTATTCACCGAAGTTTAGCAACCCGTCGAACTTAAGTCGATTCTACTCGCCTCGCAACGACCGCCATGGATGGCGGAAGTGGCGGATATGCAGGAGCGATTTCCGGCCGAACCCGTAAGTCCGACCGGCTGCTAACCCTCAGACCGTCTAAATTGGTTTTTGTTTCGACTCTAGGTACGCGCGCAGCATAGCCATTTGCTCGCGAATGCCTGCCATCCAAGGATTCCGTTCTAACGCCTTTTGAAACGATCTCAAAGCGAGCTGCGGCTCCTGCAGATGAAGATAAACTTGAGCTCGTCCGGATAAAGCGCCGAAGTGCCGCGGTTCCAATAGCAGTGTTTGCTCAATGTCTCTAAGGCAACCGGTATAGTCTTGTGCCAAGAAAAGCACGATCGCGCGTTGATTCCATGCTTCGGCGAAATTTGGCGTGTGTTCGACGAGTCGATCGAGCAATTTAGTTGCTGCCTCGTAGTCATTTTTATCTATCTGCAATCGCGCCTCGCGCATTATTTCCAGCCCCTTGGTATCGGGAGATTCGTGCCAAATAGTCCAAATTTCACGCTCCGCGCGTTTCGCCACTGCCGGATCCGTTGATTCCTGCAAATCGATGAAAAGCGGCCCCAGGCGCTCGTCAAATTGATCCGCTTGGCAGCTGAGTGATGGAAGTAGGAGCAATATAAGGATCGAAATACAGACAGTTCCGTTGCGATACGAACGACGGTGAGTTTTTGTCGACTTCATCGGCACGCCTCCTGATAAATCGAAGTGTTTGTGTTGGTGTATTAGAGTGCCTTTAGCACGATCCGGGCAGCCTCTAGTGTGCGCTCGATTGCCGCCGCATCATGGGCGCTGGAAATAAAACCCGCTTCAAACGGCGACGGCGCCAAATAGACTCCTGCCTCAACCATGCCGTGAAAAAATCGCTCGAAGCGATCAGCATCGCAGCCCGTCGCTTGTTTGAAATTGGTCACCTGCGGCGCGTCAGTGAAAAACAGACCGAACATCCCGGTTACGTGGTTTGTTGACATCGGGACGCCGCAATCGTGCGCAATCTCGGCGATACCGTTGACCAATTGCTCAGTGGCCGCGAGTAAGTCGCGGTGAAAATTAGGGCCGGACACAATTTCCAGCGTCGCTAATCCACTCGCCATCGCGATAGGGTTTCCAGACAAAGTTCCCGCCTGGTAAATATCTCCGTTCGGCGCAAGCCTCTCCATAATAGCGTCAGACGCACCGAACGCACCTACTGGTAATCCACCGCCGATAATCTTGCCGAGCACGGTAATGTCAGGCGAAATTCCGAACAGTCCTTGAGCACCGTTCAAGCCGACCCGAAAACCCGTCATCACCTCGTCAAATATCAGCAGAGCACCATATTCGGTGCATAACCGACGTAGGCATTCGAGGAATCCTGGCAACGGCGGAATACAATTCATGTTTCCAGCGATAGGCTCGACAATTACCGCGGCAATTTCTTCGCCGATTTCGGCAAAAGCGGCTTCGACGTGCGCAATATCATTGTAGTTTAGTGTCGTCGTGAGTTTGACGAGCTCTGCCGGGACCCCAGGAGATGTGGGAACCCCGAGAGTCAACGCGCCGGACCCCGCCTTTACTAGAAGCGAGTCGGCATGTCCGTGATAGCAACCTTCGAACTTGACAATTCGGTTGCGGCCGGTCACCCCCCTCGCGAGTCGAATTGCGCTCATCGCCGCTTCAGTTCCGGAACTCACCATGCGTACTTTCTCGACGCTCGGTACGAGTTCACACACCTTCGTCGCCAGCAATGTTTCTATTTCTGTCGGCGCGCCAAATCCGAGTCCGTGAGTTAGCTGGGTTTGGACAGCGGCTATTACGTCTGGGTGAGAATGCCCGGCGATCATCGGTCCCCAACTACCGACGTAATCGACATATTCATTGCCATCAACATCGCGTACGAACGGCCCGAACCCGTCGGCGAAATATATCGGGTTTCCGCCGATCGACTTAAATGACCGCACCGGCGAATTGACGCCGCCAGGAATCACTAACTTAGCATTATCAAACAGTTCTGCTGACCGTTGAGGCATAATTTTATTCTCAGAAAATAATGACGGGAGACAAACTTAAGGGCTCGATTGCCCAACTAGCATTTGTGACTAGTTTAATGGCTAGGACCGGGGAGCGCGAATCGAACGGTCAATCGTAACTAGCTAATTGTTGGAGTAGCATAATTCGCGAACGAAAGTTGGTTTCGTTTATTTGGCGTTCTAAAAGCTGGCAGAAAAATTAAGACAATATGAAACGATATATGTGTGTAATTTGCGGCTTCGTATACGACGAACGATTGGGTTTGCCGCAAGATGGCATTGTGCCCGGAACGAAATGGGACGATGTACCGTTGAATTGGTGTTGTCCTGATTGTTCTGCCCGCAAAGATGAATTCGACATGATCGAATTGTAGAGCCACAAGACGCCAATGCGATTGTTACAGCGCTGGTTTTACCACAGCTAAGAGAACCACTGCGATTAAAACTAGAACAGGGAATTCATTTATCCAGCGGTAGAACACATGCCCATGAGGATTCGCATTGTCGCGAAACAGTGTCAAAACATGGCCTAGATATAGGTGGTAGGCAATTAATACCCCGACGAATCCTATTTTTACATGGAGCCAAGTCGATGCTGTGAACCAAGTTGTGCCGTTTAAGATAGCCAACCAGATTCCAAAAAATATCGTTAATGCGGCACCCGGTGTCATGATGCCGTGGAACAGTTTTCGCTCCATAACTTTGAAACGCTCAATGCTCACCTCGTCGTGGGCTGAAGCGTGGTAGACGAACAAACGCGGTAAGTAAAATAATCCCGCGAACCACGTCACCATAAATATTAAGTGCAACGACTTTATCCAAATATACATACCTATTACGAACCTGATTGAATGGCTATTGTATTTCTGGCGATCATGGACGATGGACTAAGGCTACGGCTTGAACAGCGGTTTTATATCGTTTGGTTCATCGACGTTGCCGCCAGCATTAGCCGAAAAAAATGATCGGACCGATTTTCCTACGTGTTTTATTGCGCGCCAAAGTTTCGGCAAAAGCCAAATAGTGATCCCCACTACGACCGCGAGCACGATTAGAAATGCGACCGGGTAATTAAGCGCGGCCCATATCCCGCCGACAACGACGACATCCTCGGTTACTGATGCGGTCCAATTTGATACCGGTTCAGGTGAGGTGTTTAACATCACGCGCGTACCGGCCTTGACTGCATGGCTGCTTGCCGCCAAGCCGCCGCCAACAATAAATGCCGCGACTTGTACCGCGGGGTCCATTTCACCGAGGGCCGCGGCGGCGACAACCGCGCCCGCGGGGATCCGAATGAAAGTATGGATCGCATCCCAGCCGGTATCGATCCCTGGCGTTTTGTCAGCGAAAAATTCGATGCTATACATCAACCCAGCAGCGGCGATGATCAATGGGTGCATCATAATTTCGAGATCCGGTGGTAACGACATATAGCCCGCCGATCCCATTAAGCCGAGCATTAGCATCACCGCATAAACGTTGATACCACTGGCCCACGCCGCGCCGGCGGCCAAGGCGATTCCTGCCGTCATTTCCATGTTCGCCGTCCTTATTCTAGTTTCGACTAGTGTCGTCTATTAATGCACCAATTTCCCTGTCTTGTACTGTTATTTTGACAGTCGAAATGCAGAATAATTCCATTATCCAAATCCCTTAAGTTATGTAACTTATTGACAAATTGGAATATTTATATACTATTCTCCGGCCCGTTCGCGCTTTTCGCATCTAAGTATTTCGCGAAACCCGATCCACCTGCCGAGCGCGTCATCTAGATAGATGGTGCCGTGCGTTGAATTTGCAAGTCGTTCCGAGCGCATGAGATTAGTCATCAAACCGCATCGCCCGCGCCAACGTGTTCTCGTTGTTGTGGGCATCGTGTTGCTAACCGCCGCCGCGATTGGGGTTGCGTTCCACTACGGGCAGTGGCGTTCGATTGTGTCAGCAATGGGTGCTGCGACGCACAAACGCGGGATTATGGACGATTATCTGGCGTTAAAACGCGATAATGAAGCCTACGCAGAGCGAGTCGCAGAACTTCGGCAAAACGTGGATATCGATCGACATGCTCGGGTCGAGTATCAAAAGACCGTGTCCGCTCTGCAGACCGAAATTGCGGAACTAAAGGTTGAGTTAGCGTTTTACCGGGATGTATTGTCGTCAACGAAACCTGACAAAGGTCCAAACGTACGAGGCTTTAAATTGCGCGATGTAGGGGGCGAGCGTCGATTCCAGTATCGCCTTGTCTTAACCCATGTACACAAAGATGATAGAGTCGCCAGTGGACGCGTAAATGTAGAAATCCGCGGTCATAATAGCGGTGCTAGACAGCGTTTACTGCTAGCTGATTTGGCTGAGCCGGATAGCGGTGAGTTAGCGTTCAATTTCAAGCACTTCCGACGGATCGAGGGAGTCTTGCAGCTGCCAAACGACTTTGCGCCAGAAAAAGTACACGTTGTTGTGTATGAGGACGGCCGAAAGAAGAGTTCGTTCAACAAAGTGTATGACTGGGCAAAGATAATCAACTAGGTAGACGATGCTGATGTTACGTAAGATTAAGAAACGCAAGCCGACGACCGTGGATTCGCTGATTGGACAGAATTCTCGAATAATTGGCGATTTTCGCTACAGCGGTGGGCTGCACATAGACGGAATGGTCAAAGGGAACGTGCTAGCGGACGGCGACGACCACGCTATGCTAACCTTAAGCGAGAAAGGCACGATCGAAGGCGAGGTAAAAGTCCCGTTTATCATCCTAAACGGTGTCGTCAAGGGTGACGTACACGCTCGCGAACACGTGGAACTTGCATCCCACGCACGAGTCGAAGGAAATGTCTTTTATCGGCTGATTGAAATGGCTATGGGCGCGGAAGTGAACGGAAAGTTGGTGCGCATCCCGGAGGAAGAAACTTCTCCGTTAGTGCTGAGCCATGCAACGCCGGAACCGACGGATTAACATTGAACGCCGGAGCTGGCGGATTAAATGTAGTCTTCGAGCCGGCCGCTATTATTTGAAACAACGATTGTAGAAGAGCATCGCATTATGGAATTCGCAGAACAAACCGCCGAGGCGCCACTAGTCTTTTCCGACTCAGCCGCGCAGAAGGTGAAATCCCTTATTGAAGAAGAAGGGGACGACTCTCTCAATTTACGTGTGTTCATTTCTGGCGGTGGTTGCTCAGGCTTTCAATACGGATTTACGTTCGATGAAAAAGAAGGCGACGGAGATACGGTCGTTGAAAATAGCGGCGTCAAATTACTCATTGATCCGATGAGTATCCAGTACCTCATGGGCGCAGAAATCGATTACAGCGAAGGCCTAGAAGGCGCGCAATTTGTTATTCGAAATCCCAATGCGCAAACGACCTGCGGTTGTGGATCGTCGTTTTCGGTTTAGAGATTCCGTCAAAGCCAGATTGTACTAATCGATAACAATATTTCAGCGTTGCGCAAAACTTATCCTACCGGTCGGTTACTCGGCCGTCCTGCCTAATAAGGTGTCTTATAGAGCCCGAGCACCCGAGGTAATGGCCATTTGAAACCCTCAAGGCGTGCGCAGTTCTAATCGGTCGTCACCTGCCGCTTTTTGACTTTATTTGAGCGAACAAGATCTGCCTTCGATAACTTCGCCCGTGCACTTTTGTCAGGCGACCGCCCCGATATTCGATTAATTAAACCCACCCCGGACACGATTTGACCTCCATATCAAAGCTGCCCGTACGTCT
>CAWLAW010000005.1:0-20254 GCA_963854885.1 Gammaproteobacteria bacterium
ATCACGTTTGAATAATGCGTGGGCACGCAGCGCCGCGTTCACGTGCGCCATCAGCGAGATATTAACCGCGCTGTACAGGCTTTCACCGTCTGCCAGAAGTCCATTCTCCGAAAGCAGTTTTTCTACGACCTCGTGCCCTTGTTCGGTGAGCGTCACCTGGCGAGATTTCTCATCTACTGAGTAGTCTCCGTCGCCTTCCTCTACCTCTTCAACTTCACCAACTTGAGCTGCAAGCTTTGGTACGATTTCATTGATTTTTGCGTACACGTCGCTTCGATCGTCCGTCGGGCCAGAAATAATAAGCGGGGTACGAGCCTCATCGATAAGAATTGAATCAACTTCATCAACAACAGCGTAAACAAGATCGCGCTGGACCCGTTGGTCGGCAGAAAACGCCATGTTATCTCTTAGATAATCGAAACCAAATTCGTTATTCGTTCCGTAGGTAATATCCGCCGCGTACGCAGCCTTGCGATCGGATGGCTCCATCCCCGACAGCACCACTCCAACCGTAAGTCCTAGCAATGCATGTATTTGCCCCATCCACTCGGCGTCACGTTTTGCCAGGTAATCATTAACCGTGATGACATGAACGCCACGTCCTGGAAGGGCATTGAGGTAGGTCGATAATGTCGCAACCAGCGTTTTACCTTCGCCGGTGCGCATTTCCGCTA
This sequence comes from Gammaproteobacteria bacterium, assembly GCA_963854885.1. GTDB lineage: Bacteria > Pseudomonadota > Gammaproteobacteria > UBA11873. The sequence goes on from CAWLAW010000005.1 coordinate 675, forward strand.
TCTTTCCTTGGTGCAAAACCATTCCGCCAAGCATTTGCGCATCGAAATGGCGCATCTCCAGTACGCGTCTCCCAGCTTCTCGTACCACAGCAAAAGCTTCCGGAAGAAGGTCATCAAGTTCTTTGCCGTCGGCAAGTTGGGCCCTAAATTCCTGGGTTTTGCTCGCGAGCTGATCGTCATCCAGCTCGGCAATTTGATCTTCGAGCTCCGCAATCGCCACCACGGGTTTACCCAATTTCTTCAAAAATCGATCGTTGCGGCTGCCGAAAACCGAGCGGATCAACTTTTGTGGAATTTTGAGGGGGTTTGCGCTCATACGTCTCTCAATATGATTGTCATTTCTAGCTTAAGTTCTCCTGAATTTCTTCAGAGGAGAATAACGGTAAAAATATTCGACTCGACCAACAACCACGTTAACCGGTTTCGTCGATGCCATGTTCGCTGGCGATTGCGAGCTACTCGTCATAAACGACAGTAGCACTTAGGCTGGTAATTGTACCAAATTGACGTGAAAACGCCGGGTAAGGATCGATTTGAGATTAGCGAGAAGCCGAGCGCTTAATAAAATTCCACGGATTAACAACTTTCCCATTCCGCAGTACTTCGAAATGGACGTGCGGGCCGGTCGACCGACCAGTGGATCCGAGCAGCGCGATTGCAGAATCTTTGTTAACTTTGTCGCCAATTCCCACCAAATTTTTCTTGTTATGAGCATATCTCGTGACATAGCCATTGCCGTGATTGATTTCAACCAAATTTCCGTAACCCCATCGCGTGCCGGACCACGTCACAATTCCAGCTCCAACTGAATACACGTCGAGTCCTGGCTTCCCGGCGAAATCGATGCCGTTGTGAAATTCCTTGACCCCGCTAACCGGGTGAGTGCGATAACCAAATCCGGAAGAAATCCAGCCATCATCTAACGGTCGGCCATCCGGGTGCATATCCTCATGCAATTGGCGATCGAATATTAATGCTTCCAACGCGTCCAGTCGGTCTTCTCGAACAGTCAGGTCGGAGCTGAGTAGTTCTAAATTCGCCAACAGTGAATGCCATTGCGCCGGGACAACGTTTCCCGAATTTGGACCGCCGAGTGCGGGCACGTCGCTCAACCCAAATTCGCCGGGGTCTAGATCGGCGACTTGAACAAGACGCTCCGCAAGCGCATCGAGGCGCGTGACATGTGCTTGCAAACTACCCGCGCGTATTGCCAAGGTGCGCAAATTGGAATTCGCATCGAGGCGCATGTCGGCTATCAGTTTTCGCTGAGAGATTAATTCTGTTTGCCAAATCGAGGTGCCAAATTGTGGATCGTTGGTAATCGCCTCAGTTATTGAATCTGCGCCTCGTTGAAACCCGAGATAGGCAACTAGATACAACAGCAAGGCGACCGCCGTTGCGAGCGTCACGAGACGCGCAATACCGAGCCTCGCTCGACCGAGCGCACCCTTCGAGTTTGAAATTAAAACGAGTTCCATTTTCAGTTCGATTTCCGCTTCACGTCGCGTAGAGTTAAACTCTAACTCTAACGAACTAAAGAGCGGCTTATATTGTCGTCCCCCACCAAACTAGACGCTATTGTCACCCAAAATTCGATTCTACGGCAATTGGTCCGTCAAGCCGCGGCACATAAAGACCTCGACCGTTTCGTTAAATCCCTGATTGACCAGCCATTATCGAGCCATCTTTCGCTCGAAAGCATTCGTGACGGCGTCGTTACTCTAGTCGCGGATTCATCCGCCTGGGCCGCAAAGCTTCGCTACCAAGTACCTGAATTACATAGATTATTCGGAGAAAAATCGGCGCTATCCAATATTCATACGATTCGCGTGAAAGTGGCGAACCCGTCCGCGTCCGCACCAGTGCGTTCACCTTCTAAAATCCGGCCACTGAGCCCCCGAACTGTTGCCGCGCTGGAGCAATCCGCGCGACAAGCCGGTGATCCGAAATTACGCGAAGCATTGATGAGGCTGAAGCGACGAGGACGTTAGGTTTGCCCATACCCCAATACCGGCGAGCGCTAGTTTGCCGGCATTGGCTGCATAAACGAAATTGGCGCAACGTCTTCGTTTTTAAACGTTACCAACTCCCACGCGTCTTTGTTCGATAACAGCTCTCGTAGCAGTCGATTATTTAATTCGTGTCCCGATTTGTGTCCATGGAACGAGCCGATTAGGCTGTGCCCAAGCAAATATAAATCGCCGATAGCGTCGAGGATTTTATGCTTTACAAATTCATCCTCGTAGCGCAAACCGTCTTCGTTTAATACGCGGTAATCATCCACGACAACTGCATTGTCGAGGCTTCCGCCGAGTGCGAGGTTTCTTTCGCGCAATAGTTCTACATCGCGCATGAAGCCGAACGTACGTGCTCGGCTAACCTCTTTCACGAACGACGTCGTGGAAAAATCGATTTCAGATTCTTTGCTTCGTTGCTGGAAATAAGGATGGTCAAATTCGATCGCGAAAGACACTTTGAAGCCATCAAAAGGTTCGAATCGGGCGTGCTTGTCCCCGTCGTCAACCTCCAATCTGCGTTTAATACGAATAAAGCGCTTTGCAGCCGGTTGCTCCTCAAATCCGGCGGATTGGATCAAGAACACGAATGGACCGGCGCTACCGTCCATTATCGGAACTTCTGCGGCGCTGACATCTACGCACGCATTGTCTATACCCAACCCGGCGAACGCAGAGAGAAGATGCTCTACCGTTGCGATGCGCATGCCATCGCGGGTAAGGCTCGTCGAGAGGCTAGTGTCACCAACAAATTCTGCGCGAGCGGGGATTTCCAACGGCGGATCCAAATCGGTTCGACGGAAGACTATGCCACTATTGGGAGCTGCTGGTCGCAGCGTCAAATAGACCTTTTTGCCAGTGTGTAATCCAACACCAGTCGCACGTATCACGTTTTTCAACGTTCGTTGTCTTATCATGGCTCCCCGCCGCCCTTTTAGAAGGGCTTATTCGGACGCGATGTTAGCACACGTTCATCGCAGCCGTAAAATTCTCGACCGTCGAAAATCGTCGTGATTAACAACCCCTTACGTCAAAGATAGAATCACGCTTGTCCGCACTACCGGGGCAAAGTACAAATATCTCTCGGTCTAATCGGCCTGGCGTCGAAGAAACGCTGGGATATCGAGATAATCAGGATCTGCCATCTGTTCTTCCCCTGAATCGACAACTTCAGGCTGCTTTCGGATCACAGTCGGCCGTTCCAGAACTTTATAGTCTAGCTCGGGCTCTTCCGGTTTAGAGACCAACGACGGACTTTCGTCCTTCGACCGGTTCTCGCTGCCGATCCCGGTGGCTACAACGGTAACGCGGATCTGATCATCCATATTCTGATCAATCACCGTACCCACTACGACAGTGGCGTTGTCTGAGGCGAAGGCTTTTACCGTGTTGCCAACTTCTTCGAACTCACCCATGGTCAGATCTAGGCCCGAGGTTATGTTAACTAGTATCCCTTTTGCGCCAGAAAGATTGATGTCCTCTAATAGGGGGCTACATATCGCCGCCTCAGCCGCCTGGCGGGCCCGATCGGAACCGCGACCACTACCCGAGCCCATCATTGCCATTCCCATTTCAGACATCACGGTCCTCACATCGGCGAAATCCACGTTAATTAAGCCGGGACAAGTGATGAGTTCGGCGATCCCTTGGACCGCGCCAAGCAACACATCGTTCGCGGCTTTAAACGCATCGAGCAAGCTTATATCTCGGCCCAGCACACTCAATAGCTTCTCGTTGGGAATGGTAATTAATGAATCGACGAATTGACTCAATTCTTTAATTCCATCGTTGGCCGTCTCACCACGTTTTCTACCTTCGAAAGGAAACGGTTTAGTCACGACGGCCACCGTTAGGATCCCCATCTCCTTTGCTATCTGCGCGACCACCGGCGCGCCGCCGGTCCCAGTACCGCCGCCCATACCGGCAGTAATGAAAACCATATCCGAGCCTTCTAGTACGTCGCTAATGCGATCGCGATCTTCCAGTGCAGATTGACGACCGATCTCCGGATTTGCGCCGGCACCGAGTCCCTTCGTAATGTCGCTGCCAAGTTGTAGAGCAGTTTTTGCCGACGAATTTTTCAACGCCTGGGCGTCAGTGTTGGCGCAAACAAAATCGACGCCCTCTATTGCCGCCCCAAGCATATGTTGAACGGCGTTGCCGCCGCCGCCGCCGACACCAATTACCTTTATTACAGCGTTTTGATTGTAGGCATCTACAAGTTCGAACATTTTAGCCCCTCCGTGTTTTTCATATAATCATTCGACACGTACAACAGTACGTACTATTCAAATTACCCAGCAGTTTCCATGACACGTCTCAATCAATTCATTCTTGGAACGTGGTCAACGTTTTTATTTATTCGCAGTGCCTAAGTCACACCGCGCTTGTTTCTTCTAAAAATTCCCGTGAAACCAATTTTTCATTCGGTCCCATAAACTTCCATTGTTCTCAAATCGAATATTCTGTGCCGCGGAATCGGCGGCTTGGTTTCCGAATAGCAATAGACCAACCCCGGTTGCGTAAATTGGATTTCTAACGACATCGACGAGCCCGGAGATGTACTGCGGCGAACCGAGACGAACCGGCATATGAAAGACTTCTTCGGCTAGATCTATCGCACCTTCCATTTTGGATCCGCCACCAGTGAGAACGACTCCGGCAACGACCATTTCCTCGAAGCCGCTACGCTTCAACTCGTTTTGAACGAGACCAAATAATTCTTCGTATCGGGGTTCAACGACCTCTGCAAGTGTCTGTCGCTCCAATCTTCTTGGTGCCCTATCGCCGACGCTAGGAACCTCAATTGTCTCGTCAGCATTCGCCAATTGGGTTAGTGCGCAGGCGTATTTAATCTTGATGTCCTCGGCGTGATGAGTCGGCGTCCGCAGGGCGACTGCGATGTCGTTAGTCACTTGATCACCGGCGATCGGTATTACCGCAGAATGATGGATCGCTCCATTAACAAAAATGGCGATATCGGTGGTTCCGCCGCCAATATCACACAGGCAAACGCCTAATTCCTTTTCATCATCAGTGAGAACCGAGTATGACGATGCTAGCTGTTGTAAAATGACGTCATCTACCTCAAGCCCGCAGCGGCGGACACATTTAACGATATTCTGCGCCGCACTAACGGCACCAGTTACCATGTGTACCCGAGATTCGAGACGAACCCCCGACATCCCAATAGGTTCGCGGATCCCTTCCTGGCCGTCGATTATGAATTCTTGGGGAAGGATGTGCAGGACCCGCTGATCGGCTGGAATCGCGACTGCACGTGCCGCGTCTATGACGCGATCAACGTCCGTTGCATTGACTTCGCCGTCACGTATTGCCACGATCCCGTGCGAATTTAAACTGCGAATGTGACTGCCGGCGATGCCAGCGTAAACTGAATGGATTTCGCATCCAGCCATCAATTCCGCTTCTTCAATCGCCCGTTGGATTGACTGAACAGTGGATTCAATATTTACCACAACACCCTTTTTCAACCCCCTTGACGCGTGAGATCCAATACCGACAACTTCAATTTCTCCGTCCATTGATATTTCGCCAACGATCGCGACGACCTTCGAGGTTCCGATATCAAGCCCTACGATCAAATTTTTCTCTGCTTTTCTTACCATTAGGTAAAGCTCCAACTAATCGTCGACGATCGTCGGGATATGGATTTCATCCGTTGTCTACCCCCACCGCTTTCTCACGAACCGCAAATCCATTCGTATACCGAAGATCGATTGAATCAACTTTCTCCCAGCTTTCTTTCAAGAAATGATCAAAGGCACGGGTGAACCGAGATAAGCGTTGGTCGAGCTCCTCACGCCCAACAACGAGTGTTGTCCCGCCGGTTAATTCCACGACCCAGGCACCTCTATCAGACATTTCAACGCGGGCAATCATTAGTCCTAGATTACTGAGACGCCGACGAGCGGTTTCGTAGCGGGATAACAATTCGGCTTCTGTGCCGATTGGACCGTTCAATGTCGGTAAATTAGATGGGAGTTCACTAGTATCAGGGACAAAAATATCTGCGAATTGATTTAACAACGCGTATTCACCCCAACGCGCAATCGCACTCTGTTCGCGAATGCTGACTCGGACCGTATCCGGCCAGACCCGCTGTACGGCCGCGTCAAATATCCATGGGTCATCCAAAATTCGATTGCGCACATTAGCGACATCAACTGAAAAGAAACCGCCGTGGACGGCATTTGAAACCAACGCCTCAACATGCTCGGATGTGATCTGATGAAATTCACCTTCAACGGCGATTTTTGTGATCGGGAAAGCACTGGGATCAAAAAGTTTTTGCCCGAGGTAACCGCCACCGGCGAACATTAAAAATGCAATTACTCCGACGGTGAACAATAAAGGATGGCGATGAGAAACCTTTTCGGCACTCGGATTGCGCTTCGCTTGCATTTTGGTGGCAGCTTTAGCGATCATTCGACGTCACCAAAACTTGTCCCCAGTATCTTCACGACAAGTTCGTCGAAATCTACACCTTGAGCAGAAGCTGCCATCGGCACTAGCGAGTGATCGGTCATTCCAGGCACGGTATTAAGCTCGATAAACCATGGTTGCGAGTCTCGATCGAGCATGAAATCAACCCGGCCCCAACCATTCGCGCCAAGCGCGTCGAATGCAGCGATCCCTAATTCTGTACATCGGTTAAGCGTTTCTTCGGGGAGTCCGCACGGGCACAGGTAACGGGTCGTGTCCGATATATATTTTGCGTCGTAGTCGTAAAAATCATGCGGCGTTTCGAGCTTGATGATGGGTAGCGCACTGCCGCCGACCACTCCAAGCGTGTATTCGCCACCATCGATCCAAGCCTCCATCAGTATGACTTCATCGTATTCGAGGGCGTGCGCGACTGCCGTTTCCAACTTGGTCGAATCGGAAACAAGCGACACCCCGAGACTCGACCCCTCGCGTGCCGGCTTTACGACAATCGGATAACTGATATCTACGCCATTCGGATCGATTGTCTCACCGCGTCGATGTACTGTGAACTCAGGTGTCGCAATCTGTGCGTTTTGCCAGACTTGTTTAGCGCGCACCTTATCCATCGATAACGCGCAACCTAAAACGTCACTGCCGGTATACGGTAGTTGCATCACTTCGAGTAGGCCTTGGACACTTCCGTCTTCACCGCCACGACCATGCAGGGCGATGAACACCCGATCTGGCGCGCACTCGATCAAGTCTTTGACGAGATCTCCATCCCAAATAATCGAACGGGCATCGATGCCGACGCGAATCAATGCGTCTACGACCGCGGCGCCGCTGCGCAATGAAATGTCGCGTTCCGCTGATGGCCCGCCCATTACAACAGCGACCCGTCCCGCTGCAGCGATAATTTCTTCATGTGTGAGTGGCCGTCCCAGATCCATAGATCAATCGCGCCCGCTCGCCGATATGGGCATCTGTCCGATGATTCGCACCTCAGGTTCTAGTTTGATGTCGAACTTTTCACTAACCGTTTTCTGAACTTCGAGAATTAGCGACTCAATATCCGCGGCAGTCGCTCGACCATCATTTACGATGAAATTTGCGTGTTTATCCGAAACGCAGCATCCACCGCGTCGCCGACCTTTAAGTCCTGCATCTTCAATTAACCGTCCAGCGTAATCGCCAGGTGGGTTTTTAAACACCGATCCACAACTCGCCTTACCGGTCGGTTGCGCGGCATTCCTGCGAGTCAACAATTCGCGAATCTCGCTATCGCCGAACTTTTCTGTGTTTTGTTCAAAGCGCAACACCGCACTGATGAACCAATGATCCGTCGGCAGATCGACACTGCGATATGACGTCTCAAAACTCGATTTCAGACGCTCACTTGTAGCGCCATCACGGGCAACGAGTTGGACGCTATCAACTAACATCCAGATTTCTGCTCCGAATGCACCAGCGTTCATCGCTAATGCACCGCCAATGCTGCCGGGGATCCCGGCTAAGAATGCGCCGCCAGCAGCATTCATTTTGACTGCTTCTTTAGCGACCTTAGCGCACGGCGTTCCACATTCAACATACAAAGTATTAGAATTTAACCAGCGGAAATCGTTAAGTGTCTTCGTCGTGGAGATGACTGTTCCTTCGAGTCCCCCGTCGCGTATCAACACATTGCTGCCGAGGCCGATCCAAGTTATCGATTCGTTTTTGTCGGTGTGTCGTAAATACTCAATCAAATCGGATGCGTCGGCTGGTTCAAAAAAACGCTCCGCCGTGCCACCCGTGCGCCAGGAACAATGTCGAGACATCGGCTCGTATGGCGTTATTTTCCCCTTAATCTCGACGTTCACCGGCAAGCTCCCGGTGCCAACAAGCTGGCAGGGTTATCGAAACTCATAGACTCGCCCACCCGTCCAACACTGCCAGCTCCAAGGAGCAATAAGACGTCTCCGGATTCAGCTACTCCGTCGAGGACGCCCAAGAGTTCGTCAGGCTCGGGTACGAACACCGGATCAACTTTGCCTCTCGAACGAATAGCCCGGCAAAGTGCACGTCCGTCCGCTCCCTGCACACTGTCCTCACCGGCCGCATATACTTCCATAATCACAAGCTTGTCTGCCGTACTTAACACATCGACGAAATCCTCAAACAAGTCCCGCGTACGAGTGTATCGGTGAGGTTGGAATGCGACCAGGAGGCGACGTCCGGGCCACCCGTCGCGCACCGATTTGATCGTGACTCGTATCTCGCTAGGGTGATGGGCGTAATCGTCAATTACCGACACTCGCGCGCCACCAATAACCGCTTCGCCCAACCATTGACCGCGCCGCGCAATGCCTTGAAAAGAGGCCAATGCGCTGATAATCGCGACGTTAGGAATCTTCAGTTCAACCGCGATTGCGATTGCCGCAAGCGCATTCAACATATTATGCTCACCTGGCATGTTGAGCGTCACCGACAATGTCTCGGCTGAGTTTGGTAACGCGACGGCGAAAGTCGAAGTTGCTTCAGATTGCTGGTAATCAAACCCGCGGACATCGGCCGTTGCATCAGTGCCATAGGTGAGTACCCGAGTGCGTAGTTCCGGCAATAGCGTGCTTTTGATCTCTGGATCATCGGCGCAAACCACAGCAACCCCATAGAACGGCAAGCGTTTAAAAAACTCGATAAAACTCGAGCGTAATTTTCCGAAATCCCCCTCGTATGTTTCCATGTGGTCCGCATCGATATTCGTCAACACCGCCATCAATGGGTTCAAAAGGAGAAATGATGCATCGCTTTCATCCGCCTCGGCGACCAAATAATCGCCCGAGCCTAGACGCGCATGGGAATCCACCGCATTCACTAAACCGCCAATGACAAACGTTGGATCGAGATCGCCCTCGGCGAGGATTGCCGCGATTAAGCTCGTCGTCGTAGTTTTACCGTGCGTCCCGGCAACGGCAATTCCGCGTCGAAATCGCATTAATTCAGCGAGCATTTCCGCGCGCGGAATAATCGGTATGCGCTGTTCGCGAGCACTCACGAGTTCGATGTTTTCATCTGGAATCGCACTCGAGTACACAACGACGTTTGCACCGCGAATATTCTCGGCTGCGTGATCGACGAATACTGAGACTCCGATTGAACTTAGGTGTCGGGTCATTTTGTTTGCACTGCGATCCGATCCGGAGACTTCGTAACCCAAATTATTCAATACTTCGGCAATACCACTCATGCCAGCTCCGCCAATCCCGACGAAATGGATTCGGCTAACTTGATGCATTGGAAGTGCGGCTGACTCAACCATCTAACAATTCTCGACAGTAGCCCGCGACTACATTCGCCGCTTCGGGAGTCGCCAGTTCGTGAGCCCGCATCGCGATTTGCCTAAGCTGTTTTCGATTGCTGTGTAACTTCGTGATTGCAGCGGCCAAGCGTCGTTCGAAGCACGGCCCTTCAGGAACGAGTAATGCACCGTCACGTTCCACAAGAAATTTCGCATTTACCGTTTGATGATCGTCGACCGCATGAGGGTAAGGGACGAGAATAGAAGCGACCCCGGCAGCGGCCAACTCTGAAATCGTTAGCGCTCCTGCTCGGCAAATTACGACGCTAGCCCAGCGATACGCATTACCCATGTCATCAATAAATTCCGAGACGTCTACATTCGCGTTGAATCGGCCGTAGGTCGAGCGCGTCTGCACGACGTTGTTAACGCCACATTGGTGGCGTACTTGTACGCCGGTTAGCTGCATGTCTCGAAGAACATTCGGAACAGCTTCATTCAATGACGCTGCGCCTCGACTACCCCCTACGACGAGTACGTTAAATTCCGTTGACTCGGTACAAAATTCTCTTAAACGTTGATCAGATACGATAGATCTCCGCACAGGGTTGCCGACCGTAATTGCGTTCGCGGCGGCGGGAAACGCCCCGGGAAATCCCTGCAATACTTTTGTCGCGATGCGACTAAGCAGTGAATTTGTTAATCCAGGGACGGCATTTTGCTCATGAATGATCAGCGGGCGACGGCAAATCCACGCTGCGACTCCGCCCGGTCCACTAGCGAATCCACCCATACCTAAGACGAGCTGGGGGCGAATTCTCAATACTGCGAGCGTCGCCTGTAGGACTGCAATCGTGACGGTGATTGGCGCAAGCACCCAGCGCAATAGACCTGTTCCGCGTAATCCAGATATCGCAATCTTCACGAGTTTGATCCCGGCGCGTGGAACAATGCGTGTCTCGAGCCCGCGATTTGAGCCGAGCCACACGAGCGGGATCCCGCCGTCGCGTAATTGCTCGGCTACTGCTAAGGCTGGAAATATATGTCCGCCTGTACCGCCCGCAACAATCAGTACGGGTCGTGTTACGCCGTTCATGTCACTGCTACCCGAACAATCGAAGCAGTTCGTGATTCTTTTGCTACTCGAAATACGAGCGCGAGCATAGCGCAAACGACTACCATGCTGTTGCTGCCATAACTCATCAACGGCAGCGTTAGCCCCTTGGTAGGAAGCAAACCCATATTCACGCCGATGTTGATAAATGCCTCGATGCCGATGATTAGGGCGACACCGTAGGCCAGGTAGGCAGCAAAATCTTGTCCGCGTCGCTGTGCTTCACTGCCGATGTAAATGATCCTCCATACTAGGAACATAAACAATGCGATAACAAACAATGTACCAAGCATGCCAAGCTCTTCGCCGAGAACAGCGAACAAAAAATCCGTATGGACTTCCGGCAGATAAAATAATTTTTGAATACTGTTTCCCAGCCCAACGCCGAGCCACTCTCCACGGCCAAACGCGATCAGTGCCTGAGTTAACTGGAAACCTGAATCATACGGATCTGACCATGGATCCATAAACGTCATGAGTCGCTTCATTCGATAGGGCGCCAACATGGCTAAGGAAGCAAGCATCGACAAAGCGACCAAGCCCCACGCACTGAACCGGACCAACGGGACACGACCTAGAAATAACATCCCTAAGGTCGTCCCGAAGATTACAACAGCGGCGCCGAAATCGGGTTCCAGCAACAGGAACCCCGAGATCAAAGTGATAACGCCAATTGGCTTCATAAATCCGACGAAATCAGTCTGCACATGAGTTTGATGGCGAACCAAGTAGGACGAGATATACACGATAACCGCGAACTTCATCGGTTCAGATGCTTGAACAGTAATTGGCCCTAGTTGCAACCAGCGAATGCTGCCGTTTACTTCACGCCCGATCCCCGGAATTAAAATGAATGCCAGAAACGCGATACCGATAATCAACAATACCGAACTCAGGCGGTCGAATACGGCCAATGGGACCTGCAATATAATAGAACCGACGCCAACGCCCAAAAGTAGTGCGCCCACTTGACGCCAAAAGTAATACAGGTCGATGTAACCGTTTTTGGCTGCAATCGGAATTGAAGACGACGCAACCATAATTAAGCCGAGTCCCAAAAGTATCGCGCTCACCCCGGCTAACCACAAATCGTATTCTTGTTCATAAGTAGCGCTTCGTTCGGCAGATCCATAGGCGATCGCTTGCTTCATGATTGCGATAAACCGTGTACGGCGTCGGCGAATTTCAAACCACGGGCTTCAAAATTTTCGAACATATCGAGACTTGCGCACGCCGGCGATAACAGAACCGCTTCGCCTGGAAGCGCTAAGCGTGCGGCAATTGCAACAGCGGCCGACATGTCGATCGCAAAATAGATTTCGGTCACACCCTCAAGTGCGCTGGCAAGCTTGTTCGCGTCTTGTCCGATCAGCACAACCGCACGGACACGTTTTTGCACACTCAGGCGGAACGCACTAAAATCCGCGTCCTTGGCTTGTCCACCAGCGATAAGTACCCCGTGCCGGTCTGCGAATACTGCGGATATCGCCGCACAACTTGCACCGACATTTGTCCCTTTAGAATCGTCTATCCAATCGACATTGCTTCGCGAAGCGATGGTTTGGCATCTATGCGGTAGACCGGAAAATTCACGCAGCGCCTTCGTTTGAGCCGACTTGGGAACCGATAGAACGTCGGTGATTGCGATCGCGGCTAAGGCATTTAGATAGTTGTGTTCGCCGTGAACTCGTAGGACATCGGCGCGCATAAGTCTTAAGTTCTCGACGAATAGCCACGCACCACCGTCGGTGTCCTCAATGCAATACGTCGACCCGCTACCATCTGTCGACCCGAAATGACGGACGTCACAATTAGGTTTTAGGTCCGCGAGAATACTATCTTCAGCGCACAAAACGGCGCACTGCGCTCGGTCCAAGATACGAAGTTTAGCGGCAGCGTAACTGGATAAATCCGCATAGCGATCTAGATGGTCTGGTGAAATATTCAGGATGCACGCGACCACAGGCGCGAGTGATGAAGTCGACTCAAGCTGAAAACTAGACAACTCGATAATGTAAAAGTCCGGGGCCGCTTGGTCAGACAGTAGATCCAACGCGGGCGTACCTAAATTACCGCCACTGCGCACGTCGCGGCCCGCTTCTGCGAGTATCCCAGCGACCATGGTAACGACCGTGCTCTTTCCGTTAGAACCGGTCACCGCGACGACCGGTGCATTCGCGTGTCTGGCGAACAATTCTATATCGCCGATTACTTCGATGCCGCGCCCAAGAGCAGCGACGACAAATGGATGAGATCGTGGCACGCCTGGACTTAACACAAGCACTTTGCAACACCCGAGAACCTCCGAGGGCGGCTCACCGGGGATGATATTCACGTCTGAAAACTGGCTGCGTAGGATTTCAAGACCCGGCGGGTGATCGCGCGTATCGACAACGCTAAACGGAATGTCGAGATTCCTCAGAAAACGCGCGACGGACAGCCCAGTCTTGCCGAGACCAAACACAACATACTCCGTATCGAATTGAGTACTCGTCATTAGTTCGTCGCGTGATTCATTAATAGCGAACTTCATAAACTACCGAATCTTGAGTGTTGCTAAGGCAACAAGAACAAGTATCACGGTGATGATCCAAAAGCGCACAATGACACGAGGCTCGGGCCACCCCTTTAATTCGTAATGATGGTGTAGCGGCGCCATGCGAAATATCCGCTTTCCCGTAATCTTGAAAGAGACAACTTGCAGAATCACCGATATCGTCTCTACGACGAACACGCCGCCCATGATCACCAAGACCAATTCCTGACGGACGATCACTGCCACGATCCCGAGCGCTGCCCCGAGCGCTAATGCGCCGATGTCGCCCATAAATACTTGCGCGGGGTAAGTGTTGAACCAAAGAAAGCCGAGGCCAGCGCCGACAATCGAACCGCAAAAAACGCACATCTCACCGATCCCAGCGACGTAGGGCACGCCTAGATATCCGGAAAAATTTACGTGCCCGCCGACATAGGCAAATACGATAAGCGCGCCTGCCACGAGCACTGCTGGCAATATCGCTAAGCCGTCAAGCCCATCAGTTAAATTTACCGCGTTACTGGTTCCCACGATTACGAAGTAAGTCAGCACGATGTAGAACCCGCCGAGGCCGATGCCGACATTTTTGAAGAACGGGAAAATCAGCTCCGTCTCGACAGGGGTTTTTGCCGTCATGAACAAAAATACCGCAGCGGCCAATGCCGCCGCGGATTGCCAGCCGTATTTCTTGCCGGCTGAAAGACCTTTGGAGTTTCCCTGGGTCAATTTCAGGTAATCATCCACCCATCCGATCGCCCCAAACGCACCCGTGGTTATGAGTACAATCCATACGAATCGGTTGCCGAGATCACCCCATAGCAACGTGCTTGCGGCAATAGAAATCAGTATTAGCAAACCACCCATTGTCGGTGTGCCAGCTTTTGAGAGATGACTCTCCGGTCCGTCACTACGGACGTTCTGACCGATCTGAAGGCTGCTCAAGCGACGGATCATCACGGGGCCAACTAGCAAGGCAATGAACAAGGCCGTAAGTACGCCGAGAATCGTGCGTAACGTTATGTATTGGAATACGTTGAATCCAGAATGCCAGCTCGAGAGATACTCGGCTAGATACATCAACATGGCCGAGCCTCCGGTGCGAGCGCCTGAACAATGCGTTCCATGCGCATGAAACGCGACCCCTTTACCAAAATAGTCGCCGAATAAGTGAGATCGGAATGTAATCTCGAGAGCAGTCCGTCGATATCACGAAAACTTTGTGCCCCGCGTCCAAATTCCGTTGCCGCGTGGGTCGAAAGGTCTCCGAGCGTATAAAGCCGATCGATACCGGCGTGACGGATAGCAGCTCCCGCGTCTCGATGCGCCTTTATTGCGTCGCTTCCTAGCTCCCCCATATCGCCTAGAATGAGACACGTTTCGCCGTCCTCTTGTCCCAGCAATTCAACGGCAGCAGCCAGCGAGGCAGGGTTTGCGTTATAGCTATCATCGATGATTTTCGATTCAAATTGGCCGGCGTACACACATAAACGTCCTTCGACTTTCGTCGCAGATTCGAGTCCGCGTTTGATCGACTCGCTAGAGATATCTAGCGCATAGGCAACGGCCGCCGCGGCCAACGCATTTGACACATTGTGCGAACCGTCGAACGGTAGTGCGATATCTAGCGTAGCGTTCGGGAGTTGGAGGTCAAACTGCACGCCCTTTCCGACCCCGAGGACGGATATATTTTGCGCGCATACGTCCGCGGACTTCAGTTTACCGAAGCGCAAGATCCGTTTGTCGTCAGCGATCTTGCACCAGTAACTGGCGAACTCGTCATCTGCATTAATTACCGCAGTGCCACCGGTAGCGAGGCCTGCGTATAACTCGCCTTTCGCTTGGGCGATGCGCTCAACTGTTCCAAAACCCTCAATATGTGCCGGCGCGCACAAGGTGATCACGCCCACCTGAGGTTGCGCAATGCGCGCCAACCACTGGATCTCACCAACGTGGCTGGCGCCCATTTCAATTACCGCATAGTCATGCTTGTCGTTAAGTCGAAACAACGTTTGTGGGACGCCAACCTCGTTGTTCAAATTTCCGCGTGTAGACAAGACGGAGCTGTTTACGCTCAAAATTGAGGCAATCATTTCTTTTACTGTCGTCTTACCGTTACTACCGGTTACGCCAACAATGGGTAATTCAAACCGGCGGCGCCACGCACTCGCGAGCTCACCCAGCGCGATGCGACTATCGGTAACTTCAAGTTGCGCAAACGTCGAGGGCGCGACGCGTTCGACGATCGCGCCGAGCGCGCCGGCTTGTTCTGCCCTTGAACAGAAATCATGACCGTCAAAATTTGTACCGCGCAGGGCGCAATATAATTCCCCTGGTCGAATCGATCGGCTATCGGTCGACACGCTATTAAACCACCCGTCGGGCCCTGAGAAACTAGCTCCGATCTGACCTGCCGCGTCGCTCAATTGCATTCGAATCACTTAAACGTCTCCGCGAGGATTCTTCGTGCAACGTCAACGTCGGAAAACGGGCTCCGCTTGCCGTCGATCACTTGGTAATTTTCGTGCCCCTTTCCGGCGATTAGAACAATATCTTCGGAACTCGCTTCGCTGATCGCACGTCTAATTGCCGCCCCACGATCGTGAACGAGTTCGTGCTTCGGTGACTCACCGGCGCCGCGAAAAATGTCCCTAGCGATATCCTCTACCGATTCGCCGCGTGGATTGTCACTTGTCACGATCACACGATCCGCACCTTCCTCGGCAGCAAGTCCCATTGGCCGCCGTTTGGATTTGTCCCGATCGCCGCCACATCCAAACACGCACGTCAGGCGGCCGTTTGCTTCCTTCCTCAATACTGACAAAACGAGCGCGAGACTCTCCGGCGTGTGAGCGTAATCAACAACGACAATCGGACCGCCGTCACTTTCACTATCGATCCGCTGCATCCTGCCGGCGACACCGTTAACCTGCGATAGCGCGCGGGCGGCAGTCGGTGCATCGATTCCGAGAGCTGTGAGCGCAGCAAGCGCAGCTATCGTGTTATACAAATTGAATTCGCCGAGTAATCTCGTCGAGAGTTCTACCAATTCACTGGGTGTCTCAACGTTGAATGTTTGCTGGTTATTCTCGGTGCGTGCGCTGATCAAGGTAAAGTGGCGCTCAGGGTTAATTTCGTTTGCAGTGCCCTTGTCACCATAGGTCCAAGTCGCGACGTGTGAAGGTATTTCCGTCAAGAGCTGCCGGCCGATCGGATCATCGATATTCACAATCGCGTGACGAATGCCCGGATAATGAAACAGCGATTTCTTTACGTTTGCGTAATTCGAACGGGTCTGATGATAATCCAGATGATCGTGACCAACGTTTGTGAAAATACCGATGTCAATTGCGGTACCTACGACTCGACATTGATGAATCGCGTGGGACGACACCTCAAGTGAAACAGACCTGCATTGTTGCTCGCACAATTTCGAGAACACGTGCTGTAAGGCGATCGGGTCCGGTGTTGTATGGCTGGTCTCGGCGAGATCACCTACGAGGCCGTGGCCTAAAGTTCCAACATAACCTGCAGACCCGTGGAGAGTTTCAAGCGCTTGGGCGCATAGTTGTGCGATGGTAGTTTTACCGTTCGTTCCAGTAACCGCGATCACTGCGAGGGACTCAGACGGTGCGCCGTAAAATCGACTCGCGATATGACCAACAACTTCTGCCAACTTGGGCACGCACACGACAGGCACCGTCGTCGCAATCGGAATGTTGTCATCTTCGATAAGAACGGCGCAGGCGCCCGCAGCAATCGCCGCCGCAGCGAAGCGTGCGCCGTTGTTGTTCGCACCTTTAAGCGCGATGAAACAGTCTCCCGGTGACACTTCCCGACTATCGATACTCAAGCCGAAAATTTCGTAGTCGCCGATGGTGGAAAGATCAACGAAACCCTCTAACAGATCAGTCAACAGAAGAGAATTAGATGAATGCGCTGCCATCATTGCGATGTCCCCGATTCAACTTCCTGGTTGAATCGCGCTGCCATTCGAAAACGATCGTCTTTGATATCGCCTAGATCATCCGGAGTTAATCCAAGAACCCGTGCAGCTTCGCGCATAACTTTCGCGAATATTGGCGCCGCGACGCGTCCGCCGTAATGTTCACCACTTTTCGGTTCGTCTATTACAACGACTGCAACCAACTTGGGTTCGCGTGCCGGTAACATCCCGGCGAACAACGACAAGTATCGGTCCTCCGCATAACCGCGCGCCGTCGATTTGTGCACCGTGCCAGTTTTTCCAGCAACTCGATAACCGGCGACAGACGCGGCGCGCCCAGTGCCGCCAGTGACGACACGTTCCATCATCGATCTTAATTTTCTAGCCGTATCGGCACTCATTACGCGTTCGCCTGGTGACACACGATCCAGCTTAATGATAGATAGTGGCCGCAATATGCCGTCAGCAGCCAAAACGGAGTAGGCACGTGTCAATTGCATGGCATTAACGGAGACACCGTAGCCGAAAGCCAGCGTCGCTCGCTCGATGTCCCGCCAGTTTCGAGCATCACTTAAGTGACCAGTCGATTCGCCGGGCAAGCCAGTCCCACTACTCGTGCCAAATCCGACTCCGTGTAACACTTTCCAGAGTAGTTCAGGCTCTAGGGAAAGCGCGATCTTGCTAGCGCCGACGTTACTCGATTTCGTAATAACCCCGGTCACATCCAATTCACCGAAATTTTTTGTGTCTGTAACGACGTGCCGACCGACTTTGAAATAGCCTGGATCCGTACCGACCAGGGTTTGGGGATGGTAGTGCCCGGACTCGAGCGCAGCTGCGATTGTAATTGGTTTAATCGTCGACCCCGGCTCGAAAATATCAGTCACCGCCCTATTTCTATAATGGTCGCCTTTCAGTTCGCCGCGATTGTTCGGATTAAACGAGGGCTGATTGACCAACGCGATCACTTCACCGGTATTCGGGTCCGCGATAACCATCGATCCGGCTTCCGCATCATGCGCTTTAACAGCCGCTTTAAGTTCTCGATAGGCGATGTATTGGATCCGCTTGTCGATACTGAGAGTCAATTGGCGTCCGGGGATTGTCGGCTTTATTTGACCAACGAATTCTATTACGCGGCCTATGCGGTCCTTGATGACTTTGTGTCGCCCTTGCTTTCCACGTAAGGTTTGGTCATACGCAAGTTCTACCCCCTCTTGACCATCATCATCCACATTCGTGAACCCAAGGGTGTGCGCAGTAACTTCGGCCGCCGGGTAGTAACGGCGTTGCTCCTCAAGTAACGCGACGCCAGGAAAATTGGCCTCGGTCAGTGCTTCTGCAATTTCCGGCGACACATGGCGTTTCAGGTAAACGAATTCCTTGTCGGCACGCGGCACGATCAGGGCTTCGAGGTGAGCTGTCGTCGTACCGATTACCTCAGCAATTTCTGGCCAAATCTGAACATGACGCATCATGATCTGAGGTTGCGCTGAAACGGAATGCACGGGCGTACTGATCGCGAGCGGCTTGCCATTTCGATCAGTGATCATCCCGCGGTGAGCCCGGGTGTTAACCGTTCGAAGATATCGTGCGTCACCGCGATCTTGAAGAAATTCCTTGTTCTTCAATTGCAGATCCATGGCGCGCCACGCCAACACACTCGCCAACAACCCAAACACGATTAAAACAACCCCGCGCCGAATTCGGATACTCATAGCGAGACGGTCATTCATGATTTAACACGAAATATTTCGCTAACATCCGGCAACGTCATATCGAGTTGATTTCTTGCGATATCCTCGATGCGACCGTGGGTGCCCCACGTACCTTGCTCCAGCAATAATTGGCCCCATTCTCGATCGAGGTCGCTTTGCTGTGTTTGCAATTCTTGCCAGGCTAAAAATAATTGTCGATTTTGATGTCTGTGTAAGACGATCTCCAGCGCACTGGTAAACACCGCAGCAACCAACAAAAAGAACGCAACGTGTTTAATCATGCGACTCTTTCCAGTACTCGCAGCCGAGCGCTTCGGGCGCGCGGATTGCGCTGAATTTCAACGTCGCTGGGGCGAATCGGTTTTTTGACAATCAATCGAAATCGCACCGGCGAGGCAGGCTCTAGGAGAGTGTCGGGTCCGCGCGCAACATTTCTAAAGTAGCGTTTCACGATTCGATCTTCGAGCGAATGAAAAGACAGCACGACAATTCGACCGCCAACGCTAATTGCCGCTGTCGCTTGTCGAA
>CAWLAW010000006.1:0-19774 GCA_963854885.1 Gammaproteobacteria bacterium
GTGGCGCGAGTTTCACTGAAGAGATGCGACCGTTCCCGACCTGGATGAATAATATGGCTGTGGCATCGCGCGGCGCAGATCACCTGAAAGGCCTAGGCTTGATTGAAAAATTTCAGCGTCGCGATTTATCGGAAATATACTTCGGCGGCCCCGAAGCCGCGGATCTGACAATTCCAGATTACAAAGGCGCCTCCACCGCCATCATTGAAAACCAAGTGGCCTTGTTAAATTCTTATGGTGTGTGCATGTTCCATTGGATGCTCGACCCGGCCGGATACATGCCCGAGAGTTATTACGGAGAGGCTTACCGATCGATAACCGGCGTAGAGCACGATTCCGAAACACTGATGAGGGATGGCGAACGGATCTGTAATCTAGAAAAAGCATTTAATTCGCGTGTCGGCATGCGCCGCGAGCATGACACGGTGTGCGAGCGTTGGATGTGGGAGCCGTGTCCGGAAGGCATGTATCCCGGTAAAGTTGCCGCGGATATGTTCGAACCCGTGTTGGACGAATACTACCAATGGCGCGGTTGGGATGTTCGTAGTGGACTGCAAACGCGGGCGAAACTCGAAGAATTGGATTTAGGTGATGTCGCCGACGTTCTCGAACAAGACGGTGCACTCGCTCGGAGCTAATTCCCATGATCACGGTGCGCACCGAATACCACTCACACTTTAAGGAAATCACGGGACTTTCAAGCGATACGTTTGAGCTAGATCAACCCTTAGTATCCGAGCTCGCCAAACTAATTACGGATAAGTATGGCGACAAGATGTCGGCGCTATTAATCGACCCCAAGACTAACGATCTCAATGCAAACGGCACCATGTATGTTGATTCGAAGGGTCGCCGAATTTTTATTGATGACACCTTGGAGGACGGCGAAACAATTGCCTTCCTAGTTGGGGTAGCGGGCGGCTAAACACCGCCTGAAAATCTGTAAATATTCCAACTACCTTGTGAAGCGCCGAAAATAGTCCAATCCGGCTTTTTCAAGCGGCCCTCGTGGCCCTTCAAATGTCGTTTCAATATATCGCGCGCTAGGTTCGCGCAGCACACAATATATTTCCGCGATTAAGTCCTGCGCGTCCCGCCCCGACCATTTAGCCGGGAGCAACTCATCCGGTAAGTCAGTTGTCTTTAATATGATTCGCCGGTATTCGTGAACTAATACAGTTTGCAATTCGAACATCTGGCCTGGATCGAGTTTCTGAGTGTCTCGCAACGGCTTCAGTAGCGGGCCGAATATTTCAACAAATGCGGCGTAGCGATCTTCTAATTCATTAAGATCCCAGGATTCTGTCGTTAGTCGCTGCAACGCGAGGCGCGAAGCTAGGTGGTCGGTTGTCGCCTTAAATACGATGGTTTGATCGGCGATATCGAGATCGCGTAACGTCGCACTTAGCGATTCTTGATTAGCACAAGGATGCGCCAATACACTGCTACCGACACTACCAAACCCCAGCCATGTTAGTTGCCGTTTCAGTTGCTCACGGGTGTCTGCGGTCACAAAAGACGGCAGCACAAGCGTCCATTCGCCGTTCCATTCGGGCGGCTTAGCTGCGTAGATCCGCGACGCCGATTGCGCGTATTGTCGCAAACCAAAATCAGTAAACGAATAGTAGCTACGACGACCGACTTTTGTGCACGACAGCCAGTTATCTTGTGCCAGTCGAAATACGGCCGTACGGATCTGCCGGGCGTTGAGTCCGAGAGGCTGCAACGCTTGTATGAGACTGCCGAGCCAAACGGCGTTGCCGTGTGCAGCCATCGAGTCGCCAAATACGGTAACGATCAATGATCCTGCCCGCGGTGGATGGGTACAAAGATTCGCGCTTAAGGCCGCGTCGATCGATGCCAGGCGAGCCAGATCGACTTACCGCGCAGCGTCAAAATCAATGAAGACTTTGTCGCTCACTGGATGGGCTTGGCAGCTCAATATGTACCCCGAACTTAACTCATCCGCCTCAAGCCCATGATTGATATCCATGTCGACCTCTCCCTCGACAAGCTTAGCCTTGCATGTCGCGCAGACTCCACCCTTACACGCATATGGCAAATCAAGACCCGCATTCATCGCCGCATCAAGAATATTCTCACCGTCCGCACTCAATTCAAAACTCGTTTCACGGCCGTCCGATTTGACTGTTACCGCGCACATTTTTCCACCTAAGCGCCGTGCCCGTTCGTGGTGCTTTTCGATCACGACTGCAGCGTCATCTGCGCTGCGACCGAACAGCTCGTAGTGGATCCGCGCTTCGTCGATACCTGCGGCGCGCAAACCTCTAGATACTTCTGAGATCATTGCCTCGGGTCCGCATAAAAAGAACTCATCGGTAGCCGGAATATCGAGTAAGTGCTCCGCCAATTCGGCGCCTTTTTTATTATCTATGCGGCCGTTTAATATTTCCGTATCGCGCGATTCACGACTTAGAATGTGTATAAGCTGTAAGCGCGACACATAACGATTTTTCAGCAGCTCCAGTTCTTCGCGAAACATAATGCTCGCAACGCGTTGATTGCCGTACAGTAGCGTCACCCGACTACGTGGCTCGCGCGCCAAAATAGACTTCACGATTGAAATCACTGGCGTAATACCGCTGCCGGCGGCAATACAAAGATACTGTTTTTCATTTTGTGGATCGAGTGCGCAGGTAAATGCGCCGGCGGGCGGCAATACGTCGATACTGTCTCCAACTTTCAAGGCGTTATTAGCGAAGGTAGAAAATAGGCCGCCTTCGACCTGTTTAATGGCTATTTTCAATTCCGAGTCGTCGACCCCAGCGCAAATCGAGTAGGAGCGGCGTACTTCTTCGCCGTTTATATCGCTTTTCAACGTTAAGTACTGACCGCAGCTAAATTTAAATTGTTCCTTTAAGCCCTCAGGCACGGAGAAATTGACTAAGACAGCGTTCTGAGTTTCTTGGGTAATGGAATCTACGGTG
Organism: Gammaproteobacteria bacterium; assembly: GCA_963854885.1. Taxonomy (GTDB): domain Bacteria; phylum Pseudomonadota; class Gammaproteobacteria; genus UBA11873. Next base: position 2,949 of record CAWLAW010000006.1, read on the forward strand.
AGTTTTTCGAAGTCCGACATAGTTAACCTATTGGTTTTGGCGCTCACTGTCAGCTACAAACACTTAAAATAATCAAACGGTTCAAGACAGTCGAGACATCGATACAGTGCCTTACAAGCGGTCGATCCAAATTCACTCACGCGCTCGGTATTCGATGATTTGCACTGCGGGCAAGCAACATTTACGCGCCCCGAATTAAAAGCGCGTTTATCACTGGTTGATTGCGCGGGCGGCGCGATACCGCTGTCGAGCAATTTTTGGCGACCCTGATCGCTAAGCCAATCCGTCGTCCATGCTGGCGCTAGTTGTGTTTCAATTGTGTAATTTTCAACCGCGTTAGCGTGCAACACGGCACGAATGTCTTCTTCTATGGTATTCATCGCCGGGCAACCGCTATAAGTCGGCGTAATAACGATGACAAGCGTTTCATCACGTAGCCAAACTTCGCGTAGGACACCGAGATCCTCGATGGTTAAACATGGGATCTCAGGATCGCAAACTGCTTCGAGTAGCGACTTGACTAGGGGGATTGAAATTTGGGTCTTCACGCTCATGTTCGCGAGTTACCACTCGAGTCCCGGATAGGCTCGCGGCACGGATTGCATCTCGGCCAGTAGAAAACCCATGTGTTCGGTATGCAATCCAGCCCGCCCGCTCGCCGCGAGCGGCGCGTCTTCGGGTTGCTTTAACGTCGCCTTGTTTAAAATTAACTCTATTTCGATTCGCCATTGCCGTTCGAGTTTCGCCACGTCAGCCCCGATGCCATTTGAAAACGCAGCGTGATCAACTTCGTCCGCGTGAAAAAATTCGCTGATGAATCGCCACTGCTTATTCAATGCGATCTGCGCGCGTTGTTGGCTTTCTTTTGTTCCGTCGCCAAGTCGAATAAGCCATTCGGACGAGTGACGTAGATGGTAGGTGCTCTCCTTAACTACTTTAGCCGCGATCGCTGCAAGGGTCGCGTCATTGGATTGTTGAAGTGCGTCGTACAGGAGGTAATGGTAAGCATCTAGTAGAACTTGTCGCACAATCGTGAACGCGAAGTCATCAATCGGCAGTTCACAGAGCAAAAAATTTGTAAATTGTCGCTCGTTGCGAAGATAGGCGAGATCGTCTTCACTTCGACCGTCGCCTTCGAGATCCGCCGCGTGAGTGAGTAGCATGCGCGCGCGCCCAATGTGATCGAGCGCCGTGTTTGCCATTGCAACATCTTCTTCGACGAATGGACTATGTCCGCACCACTCGGATAGACGTTGCCCTAGAATGAGCGCATTGTCGCCGAGCCGCAGCACGTATTTGAATTGCCACGCCTCGATGCTTGACTCCGCCAACACGCTCAAAGCTTTAGGTCTTCGGGGACGTCGTAAAACGAGGCATGCCGATAAACTTTGTCTTCAGCCGGGTCGAAAAACGCGGCGCCTTCGATCTCCTGGCTCGCGTGGATGTCGATCGCTTGTACCACCCAAATACTGCAGCCTTCCTGACGCCGCGTATAAACGTCACGCGCGTATTGCATCGCTTGTTCTGGATCTGCGGCGTGTAAACTACCGACGTGTTTATGTTCTAAACCTCGCCGCGAACGAAGAAACACTTCCCACAATGGTAAATGTTTACTCATTTTGAGGCTCCTTGCTCTGCTCGGGCGCGTTCCTTTTCAGCATGCGCGAGCATCGCGTCTCGTACCCAATCACCTTGCTCGTTTGCGCGCCGTCGCGCATCCATCCGTTCTTGGTTACACGGCCCGGCGCCGGCTAGTACGGCCTGGAATTCGTCCCAATCTATTTCGCCAAAATCATAGTGCTGACGCTCCTCATTCCACACGAGATCATCGTCCGGTAGTCGCAGGCCAAGATGCTCGGTCTGTGCGACACTTTGGTCAACAAATTTTTGGCGTAACTCATCGTTGCTTTGGCGTTTTATTTTCCACTTCATCGAACGACCAGAATGGGCGGAATCCGCATCGTGAGGACCAAACATCATCAAGGTCGGCCACCACCAACGATTAAGCGCGTCTTGAGCCATGGCCTTTTGTTCTTTTGAACCGCGGGCGAGGACCGTCATTATTTCGTAGCCTTGGCGCATATGAAAACTCTCTTCCTTGCAAATTCGCACCATCGCTCGCGCATAAGGCCCATACGACGTGCGGCACAAAGAGATTTGATTAACAATTGCTGCGCCGTCGACTAACCAACCGATCGCGCCAACGTCCGCCCATGACAGGGTTGGATAGTTAAAAATACTCGCGTACTTTGCCTTGCCCGAGAGCAGCTGCTCCATTAATTCTTCGCGCGAAATCCCTAAGGTTTCGGTCGCGCTATATAGGTACAAACCATGACCTGCCTCATCCTGAACTTTGGCAAGCAACACTGCCTTGCGACGCAAGCTCGGCGCCCGCGTGATCCAATTTCCTTCGGGTAGCTGGCCGACAACTTCCGAGTGACCGTGCTGGGATATCTGTCTGATTAAGTTCTTGCGATACGCCTCCGGCATCCAATCTTTGGGTTCGATTTTTTCTTCCGAGTCGATACGCGCTTGGAAGCTTGCCTCGTTATCGAGTTGTTCTTGCTGTTGATATTCCATGCGCTTTCTCATTTTTTGACGTTGTTCGTCAATTGATGGATTTTCGCGAATTTACGCTTTCTAACTATCCAGCACTGTGCCGCGCACTTGATAGGTTCGGCCAAGAAATTGTGCGATTGGTTCGTTCGAGTCGTTGGTTACCGCTACTCGGTAGGTCGCGGTGCGACCAGCACGATGTGCTTCGACCGCCACGGCCGTCATCGTCTCCCCGATACGGCCAGCCGACAAGAACTCTATTGACGCGCTCACGGCGACGTAAACTTGATCGCGTGAGTTACTCGCGAACGCCATTGCGGTATCAGCCAACGAGAAAAGATAGCCACCGTGGCAGATCCCGCTACCGTTCGCCATTGACGACTTAATCTTCATTTCCATGACTGCGTGTCCGGCGCGAATTTCACTGATCGCAATGCCCATCTCCTGAGATGCCGAGTCGCGAGCAAACATAGCCTCAGCACACCGTTGCGCGAGGTGGTCCGGATCAAAATCGTTATCCATTGCGGTCATGCCGATCCCGAGTGACTGGTTTTAAATTTCGGCTGATGGAGTTGCCGCTAGATAATATGATACATAAATTTATATTAATATCTATTTTTTGTAACATAAATAACAAACACCGCCATGCCAAGCATCGCCCATCCGGGATTTCCCGCATCGCTTAAGCCCTTAAAACTTAATCGAATTTGGGCATTACCTGCTCGGCGAATAGGCGTAACGAGCGTTCGAACGCTGCGGTGGGAATACCCGGCAACTGCATTCGGCATATCAATTCACTGGGTTGCAGTTGATCGATCGTATCTTTTAGCTGCTCTGCAGCTGAAGACGGATCGCCAATGATGTATCGAGACGCGAATGTTTTAAAATCCACCTGCAGCGCGTCCGTGATCAACTCCCCGTTGTCGTTGCGCAACTGCCGTTCGCCACTTGCAGACTTCCGCCCGTAAAGGCCAAAGATATGATTCACTGCGGGACCGGCTAATGCTTCCGCCTGTGCCGTAGTCGGTGCCACAAACACTTCGCGAATGACCGGACGCTCGCTGGTCGAGTACCCGACCCCAGCTGCGGCTTCGTCGTACCGTGCATAGTGATCGACGAGCTCGTCGACGGTATGCCTCGGCGAAGCTGTCACCGGGCAGTGGCGATGTGCGGCGCGTCGGAGTAACTTCGGACCCGAGACGCCGTACCAAATCGGAATTGACGCTTGAACGGGTCGCGGCATCAACGGTGACGATGGGATTTGATAATAACGACCGTGATGTTCCAGGGTTTCGTTTTTCCAAGACTTTTCTAGGATGTCCAATATCTCTTCGGCGCGCGCAAAGCGTTCTGCGTGAGGTATACGATAGGCCGTGAATTCTTCTGAAACGTATCCCGGGGACACGCCTAAAGTTAAGCGACCGTCGCAGAGATTATCCAAAGTGAGTACATCTTCCGCTAAGCGTAAAGGCTCATATAAGGGCAGCACCAAAATGTTGGTTACCAGGCGCATGGTCTTACTTAGACCGGCGGCCTTAGCAAGCACCATTAGTGGGCTCGGTGCCCACCCGTTGTCTTGGAAGTGATGCTCGGTTGTTTGGAACGAGTCAAAGCCCAAGCTCTCGGCTAACGGCACCAAATGATCCATTTCCCGAAATGTATCGAGATGCGACATTGACGACCCCGGAGGAACGATAAAACTGTACATCAAACCGAATTTCATTGTGCTTTCGGCTCCCTTGCCCACAAATTTTGGACCCACGGCAATGTGGCTTTAAGCATCGGCGCAAACGCCGGGATATCGAAGTGTTCGATACCCTCAATGTAATCAACCTGCGCATCGCATCCCGCCGCAACTAATTTATCAATCTCGGATTGCAATTTGTCGGCATCAAAAATCGAGTCAGCTCGGGAATGCAGTGCGTAAATTGGCGTCTCGCACAATTTGGGATCTATTGCGGTGAATCCAGAAATCGAAATCGCCGCTGAAAAATAGTCTGTGTGTCGCGCAATCAAATGCCAAGTTCCCATTCCGCCCATGCTGTACCCGGTAATTAAGCGTTGCCGCGGGTTCGTTGAGTACGCGACTTCCAGTGTGCTAAGCAACGCGAATATAGCTTTTTCGTTGCCTGGGTTAGACCAATCCCCGCCCATCGTGACCGGCGCGACGATAATCGCGTTCAACTCGCCGAATGCCGGCAATACGAGTTGTTCGATTAACGGACGGCCGTAAAAACCGCTCGCCTGGCCGCCGTAGTGCAACACCAATATCAATGCTTGGTTGCCGTCTTGCGTTAGCCGTTGTGGCACATGAACGGTGTAACGTAACGTTCCAGACTCTGTATCGATACTTAAATCATGCGTGCCCGGTTCGACCGGGGTTTGCACATCACTATCTACAGCCATCGTGGCCTCCGCGCTCGCTGGTTGAGCGGTTATCATCGTCGTGAGAAGGCCGCTTATCAACAGCCACCGTAAATTAAAATTAATTTGTAATCCGCGATTCATCCGTATTTCCTCCGCTACGTTTCGCAGCGACGAAATTCAGCGCTGACGTTGAGCTCGACTTCCCGATAAAATAACCAAACCGACTCGTCGTTCACGGACACTATGAAGCTCGAAGGCGCGGAATTCGAAGCCATCGATTTGCTAACGCAACAAACCGACTACCGTGGATTGTGCGATTGTTTATTGTTTGCTTTGACGAAAATCGAACCGCGTCTTAAAGCTGAGCTGCTGGAAGTTTACGACGATCGCGGATACTCGAATTAGCAAGCGTCAGATCGCTCTCATTTCGTTGTGCGCAAGTATCCAACGCTTGATAAGTGCGAACAACCGCCTTGGTTGGCGGACGCAATTTCGCCCTCAGCGATCGCCGGTCGAGTGACGATGATTCCTCAGGAACGTAGACTTGTCATCGGTTTTGGCGCGCTGTCGGGTTTATGCCGCTTCGTCGAGATCCGCGGTGCACATCGGGCGCCAATATCACGAACCATCACGCGCGTTGCGCAAATTTTTTCCAATTCACTGCAATTGATAGATAAGTTTGAGCGAGATCCGTTGACCGGGCTACATAACCGGCAATCGTTCGACAATCGGTTCGACGATTTGATCGAGTGTCACCGAAAAAACCCGAACCGAAAGAGTATTCGACTAGTGTCATCGACAATGCCGACAACGCGCTCTACTACGCGAAGGATAATGGGCGCAATAAAGTCGTCGGTTATGCTGCTACGTTCGACGCTTAATCGCGAGTGTTCGTCACCATCGATTCAACAACAAATACTCACTTATTCGTTACGTAGCGATTTGCGATAGCTTGTCGTAACAATCTCATCAATATCCGCCGGTCCGGATTCTTCTGCATCAGAGGTGTCGTAAACCTCCATGATGTCACCATGGCGGAATAAGCGTTTTCCGACTCGCGGGAAATCGGTGATTTCAACCTCGCGGCGCTCTCCCCCCATTAAACAAACTAGGCTCTTACCGAACGGATTCTTCAGGTGGTTAGACGACGAGCCTGCTGGAAATCCAGCGAAATCGCCCGGGCCTAGAAGATGTTCTTGGCCATCAATATCGAGGACACCTTGACCTTGCAGGATATAGATCCACTCTTCTTCGGTTTGGTGGCAATGAAACACGGAAGCTTCGCCTTCCGCCGGGATCCTAACGACATTAATGCGAGTCCGCTCGAATCCGACCATTCGATCGAGTTGCGTACTTGGCACAATTGTATCCGGATTCCACGGATGCGAGATCGTATGCTTAAACTCGAAGGCTTTTTCGGCCCTGATGATGTGTATCTTCTCACTCATGGCATTAGGAATTTACCCCAAATTTCAGGTCGAATAACGACATCGCTGCACGTTTTCTGAGGCACGGGTCGACTCTGGTTAAGCAAGGTTAGCATAACTCGCTGAACACACTCCCATGCGCAGCCCTAAAGCGCTATTGCGGATTCGGCATTCTGCCTTGGAAGCAGGGGTTCGCCTGGTTAAATGAACCCCGTTCACAATAGTAGAACCAAAATAACGACGGTTTAAATGGAGTTTTCCTGTATCCCACCTGAAAAATTACGCCGACTTTAAGTTTTTGCGCCGAACGGCCGGTACAGCTAAAGGAGCCATTGTTCATTCGGCGTTCACGTTTGTTGGTCACTCAATCTCAAGCCATTCAACTCGGAAAACTTTCCCGGCCCGCCGGATTGGAGCGAATACGCGGTTTGCTGCCATTGCGTCATTTGAGCGACCCGGAATTCGACCTTATAACGAGCTCGTCGCAGGTGGAACGATTCGCGCCTGGAGGAACTGTGTTCCGCAGTGGCCAGGATGATCGATCGATATTTTATTTACTAACCGGAGATCTCCAAATACGTGATTCCGCCGGTAACACGTTTTGTATTACCGGCGGCGATATCGAATCGTGCTGCTCACTAACGCCGCACAACGAAGTCAGATGTAAAGCCACCGCTGTTTCAACAGTCGAATGTATCCGTTTGCCATCCGACTTAAGCAACATTCATCGAAACCTCGTAGAGGGGGCAACGGTCGATGAGATTACCGACGATGAGCAACGTATCGATAACGCAATTCTGTTCGAGGTATATCATTCCTTGATGAGCGGCGATCTCGTGCTGCCCAGCCTGCCTGACATTACATTGAGGATCCGGCACACAGCGGACGATCCGGAGACCTCGATCGAGGACCTCGCTAAAATCATTCAAAGTGACGCCGGGACTTCCGGCTGTTGCATTAGTGTCGCCAATAGCGCCGCCTACGGCGGCACGCAATCAGTCGCTAATGTCCGGGAAGCTGTCGTGAGAATGGGCATTCAGGTCACCCGTGACGTCGTCGTCGCGTATACGTTACGCAGCTTGTTTGTTAGCAAAAGCTCCGTCGATAAGAATTTGTTGCGCACGACATGGAAACATAGTTGCCGTATTGCTGCGCTGAGTTATATTTTGGCAGGCGACGTGGCGAAACTAAATCCCGACCGCGCCCTACTTGCCGGATTCCTTCACGACATTGGCATATTATTAGTCGCCGACGCGCTGCACGACTATCCGAAATTGTTGAAAAGACCACATGTTCTTAATCAACTTTGCGCTGATCTCAGCGGTCAAATAGGCGCAATAATCCTAAGGGCGTGGAATTTTCCGGACGTGTTTGTAGCAGCCACACTAGAAGCCGAATATTTTTCTAAGCCCGTCTCCGATCGATTGCAGCGTGGTGATGTTGTTAGACTAGCTCACTTACACGATCAACAACCTCCACCGTGGTCTCACGACAAGGAAGAACTCGCACGATTACCCGTATTCGATAAACTCCGAGGCCAGGACGTGTTGGCCGACGGCGGTTTTGCAATCGTTCGCGAAGCCGATCGAGAACTTGCCGAACTCACTCGACTATTAAGTAACTAGCCAGACCGACTCTAGGATTAGAACTCCGGCGTATTTGACGGTTCTGTTAAAACGTGATGCTAGTATTACCCTTCAAATGATGGCGCGAGGCCCGCGCGCGTCCGACAAGTTCGCGGCGTAACAATCGACTAGGAGTTTATCTAGAATTAAAAAACGATCGCAATGTGCTGCGACTGTGTCGCTGGTCGTCTTTTTTTTCCTAATCGGAACGGGTTCTGTGTGCACCGCGACAGCGAAATCAGAGCCCGATGAGATTCAGCTCACATTTGATGCGCAATTGGAAACCGTCGAAGTCGAGCATTGTTTCAGCGCCACTGGTCGGCCAAATTCGTTGACCGCGACGTCCGATCTTAGCAACAGTATCACCCGAATTACGACATCAACAAGATTTGACGCCCCGTTAGATCTGCGCATCGAAGATAACCTTGTAACACTACCCAAAGGCAGTTTCGGCTGTTTGCATTACATGATTAACCTACCTAAAGGCCGTGACGGCGATTGGCGTTCGGGACTTAACCGGCACAATGGCGGACTAGTGCTCGAACTCGATAGATTACTACTGCGACGCACGCCGACTGGACGCTTGCGCGGCGCAAAGCTTTTCATTAACACCGGCAACAACGTAAATGCCTCGGCACCCGGGGCGATGATCGAAAAAGGCCAAGACCGGGTCGGGTTCAAGTTATTAGAGCGACCAAATGATTGGGGCGGAAGCGTTGCAGTAGGAGAGCTGCAGATCTCGAACATCGTCAGCAGCGAGATGACTGTCGAACTTGTGGTTGTCGGAACGATTGCTGCGCCAATCGCGACGAAACTCGAAAATTGGGTGCGAACGGGAATTGAAACGCTAACCCACTTGTATGGGCGCCTACCTGTGCCACAACTGCAAATACTCGTTTTTCCGCTCGGCTACAATTCTGATCCCGTACCTTGGGGCGAGGTCACTCGGGGTGGCGGCGATGCGGTGCACTTGTACGTCGATAGCACTCGCCCCCTCGACGAACTAAATAGCAATTGGGTGCTGACTCACGAGCTCAGTCATTTAACTCATCCGTATCTTACCGGTTCGGACTCCTGGCTCGGCGAAGGAATCGCGAGTTACTACCAAAACGTCTTACGCGCACGGTCCGGATTACTGGAACGAGAAAGCGCGTGGAAAAAACTGGATACTGGCTTCAAGCGAGGTATTGCACAACTTAACCGGTTCGATACGTTGGCGGACCACACCCAGGCAATGTTACGCAATCGGCAATACATGCGCGTCTATTGGAGCGGCGCGGCCATCGCCTTGATCAGCGATGTGCAGTACCTAGAACAATCGGCCGGTGGCGTCACGCTAGATGCACTACTCGACGAATTTTCGCGCTGCTGTCTGCCGTCGCGACGGCGTTGGCGCGCGCTTGAATTGATGACGAAACTCGACGAGCTCGCCGGGTTCGACGTGATGGTGCCGCTGCACGAAAAATTCGTAATGAAACCGACGTTTCCCGATCTTGAAGAGTCATACAAGATTCTTGGCCTGCGGCGAGGGTCAAACGAGCTGTTGTTCGACAACAATCCCGAGGTGACGAATCGGCGCGGCAGAATAATGGCTAAGTAATGAATTGCGCTGGATCTTTTACCGGCTAGCAACAAATTTCGTTTTTGTTATAGCTCCGGACGGGTACCGAGAATCGCGCCGCACATTCGCAATGTCGTGAGGATCTCGGTCCCTTGATCAATCAGCCGATCAATATCCACGTTGCCGAGTTTAGATGCCAGACCACGCATGACTGATTCTCCGCTTTGCGAACCGGGGTCGTTCAACATCTCCACAACTCGCGCCGTTGCGATGCTAATTTCTAGAAATTTAAATTCATTGACTCGGTCGCGAAATGCCAAGATAAACGTTGGATCAGCGGGTGGCTGAATCGCCTGATAGGCCCTATCAATCTTGTGTACAGGAAATGCGTAACGCACCAACTGACTCGTCGGGTTGACGATCGGCACGCCTTTCAGCAAATCGCCGTTTTCCTCGACAGGAATAGCAGCGAGATTGGCTTCATCGGTTAGGACCAGATTCTCTAGGAGTTCGAAGTGGGCTAATTCGTAGAGAAATGGCGGATCATTCGCGTCATCGCGCGAACTATCGAGGTAGTTTACGAATTCACCAGGCAACTCAACGAATAAAGGGGTTTCAGGCCGATGCCGCCGCACGTAGTCGCGCACCGTAGTCATCCAATTGTCGTCGCCGAGCAATTCCTTTACCTTCGGAAAGTTATCACCAAAGAACTTCTCGGTGTTCGCAATAATTGCGTTTCGGTAGATTGATAAGCCGCGAGAATCGACGTCGTTAGGGGCAATCGTGTTTTCGGGATCACGTAAATACTCTGCGAACGATTGCTGCAGGAGAATGAATGGCGGCACTGGCGTTTGGCTCATGTCGGGGATCGCAACGGTGCGATATTAACGTTCGGCGATCGCCGACAAACGGCGTCCCATGTGGCGACGTGTACCGATCTCAAGCGCTTTGGGTTGTTTGCAGTTCATTAATACGTTCAATTTCCGCGACGACATCGCCCAACGGTGGGATGTTTTCATCACGTTCGAGCAGTGTGGCAAAGACACCAAAATGCTCATACGCATCGGCCAGTAAATTCCACACCGGTTCAATCACAGCCGCTCCATGGGTGTCGATAATTATCTCCGGCGCCGATCCAGCATGCCCGGCGATATGAGCATAGGCGATTCGCTCTCGCGGCAAACTAGCGATAAATTTTTGCGCATCGTAGCCGTGATTAACGCTGTTAACGTAAACGTTATTAATATCGAGCAACATCAAACAATCTGCCTGCTCGAGCACCAGTAGAATGAAATCGAGTTCACTGATTTCCTGCCCTGGAGTGCAATAGTATGAGGTGTTTTCAACGACGATCTGGCGTTGCAACCCGTCTTGAACTCGAAGAATTCGGGCGGCCAAGTAATCTGCCGCCGCCACTGTGAATGGCACCGGCAACAACTCGTAAAGCTGCCCTGCTGCCGCGCAATAGCTTAAGTGATCACCGTAATACTTTACGTCGTAGCGATTTAGAAACTGCTTTAGGCGCCCAACAAATGCCATATCGATCGGATCTTGGCCACCCAGATTGAGCGATAAACCGTGGCTTACGAGAGTCGTGCTTTCGGCTATTTGTTCCAGGATTTGCGCTAGGCGCCCGCCTACACCAATCCAATTTTCAGGTGCGAGCTCTAAAAATTCGATTGCGCTGGGTATATTCTCTGCCAGGGATCCGAGGTGCGCGCGCCGTAAACCTAGTCCAGCGCCAGTAAGGTCGTCTGGACTCAACACGACCGGGCGGATTTAGCCCGACTGGTTACTTGTCGGCAGCGGTATGAGGCATCGAGCAGTTCGCTTCACTGAAAGTCCCACAAACGCTGGGATCCTTTACTCCAGTACCAACTTTCCCGTCACTATATTTGCCCATCTGGTCGCCGCCGTAGTTGAAATCCGTCTCGTCGTTAATCATAACCTTGTTTCCTTGGCTATCGCGCGCTTCTTCAGCCAACGTAGTCGGCGCACCAAATTCAATAATCTGGAATGGATCGCTAGCTGCCCAGACCGGAATTGACGCAACGAGTACAATTGTAGAACCGAGCCCAGCGACCATTGGTTTGTAGTTTTTCTTCAACTGATGTTCCTCCAACGAAACAACGAATGCATCGAATACGTCATTAGCTCACCATGGATCCGCGCCGGGATTCCAAAAAGCACTAATGGCTTAAACGATAACGGGAAATGCGCGTAGCAAACTAGAATATTATGCGTCGATGGCGCTTAAGTCTAGCGAGATTGTGGGATGGGGGATAACTTGTCCTAGCTGCGGAGAACGCGGAAATCGAAAAAAAACCCCGCGCGCTTAAAAGTTTGCGGGGCGACGCAACTGTGTGCGTAACGCTATCGCTTCACGTGAAATACTAAGACGGAGAGACAATTTAGACATGGGAATTTTTCCCAAATACGTTAAGCCATTGGCCAATTTATGTCGCGCGATGCCGGTCTTGGTGCTTGCGATGTTTACCGTAAACAGTTTTGCCGATACTGGCCAAGCTGCAATCCTGCGTGGCGACTACGGTGCGGCAGCGGCACAGTTTATGTACAAGGCGCAGCGCAGCGACGCAATCGCGCAAAATAATCTCGGCGTTCTGTACTTAAAGGGGCAGGGAGTTCCGCAGAATTATGCCCAAGCGCGATCTTGGTTTGAGACGGCGGCAACGGCGGGGCTGGCCGGCGCAATGTTCAATTTAGGTATCACCTACTTGCGTGGTTATGGCGTTGAGGCCGACCTACAGCACTCGACAGACTGGTTCCACCGGGGCGCGGATGCCGGCGACAGAGAAGCGCAATTTTACTATGGCTTGCATCTGTATCACGGGCGTGGCGTCGTGCAGGACTTGGTTGCGGCAGCGCAGTGGTTTCGACGCGCTTCTGAGCAAAACCTTGGCTCTGCTCAGTACAATTTAGCAATGATGGTGTTGCGCGGTGAACTCGGCGAACCCGATGAGAACGAGGCACTTGAACTGCTCCGCAAAGCGGCGGCGCTTGGGCATGAAGCGGCAGACATGGCAATTGGACGTATTTATTTAGCCGACATTGAGAACCCTGAACAGGCACTCTTGGCGACCGAGATTTTCCAGCGGTTAGCTGAAGATGGCCACGCCGATGCCCAAGTCACGCTCGGCATGATCTATACTTTCGGGCAAGGAAACGTCGCCCAAAATTTCGACGAAGGTCGATTTTGGTTAAAGCTGGCATCCAACCAGCGCTCCGGCCCCGCGCGACTAAACCTCGGTAATATTTACGCTCAAGGTATCGGTGTAGAACGCGATCTCGTGCGTGCTTATGCGTGGTATTCGCTGAGTGCTGAAACAGGCGACGAAGCAGGCCAAAGCTATCGCGATACCCTGGGGAAACAGCTCAACAAACAGGAACTCGAGGCCGCACAGAGGCTGGCCATTGAATTTGCCAATACAATTCCGTCGCCGAAGTTTCTGCCGCCATAGACGCGGCGCAACCGATAACTATAATCGAGCGATCTATTCAGTCCTTATTCAGCTGAACTAGAGTACGCTTTCGAAATCGCCAGAGCTGCAACCATCAGGATCACACAGGATGAATAAATCAATCCGATATACGTCAGGTACATCGTCCTTAGACGGCCGGCAAACGATAAAGGCGGTGGAACGAAAACGTCCGGTAAAGTTTGCAATCCTGTTGGTTATTTTACTGATGAGTTCTACAACCGTTTTTAGCGTCGAAGAATCAAGCTCTTCGACGCCCATAAGTCAGTCGAAAACAGAGATAGATAAGGCGCCGAAACAATGCACTTGGGCATGCCTAAAGTGGTCGAAACTGTGCAATGTCGATCCGCGTGGCGTGTATAAATGCCGTCGTAATTGCGCAAACTTCGGCGAAGTTTGTGAGTAAGAATAATCTCGACGAAATCGCCATAGCATGGGATGACATCGATACGGTCATCCTAGATATGGACGGTACCCTGCTCGATCTGAATTTTGATCGGGAGGTCTGGAATAGACTTCTACCTGAGCGATTAAGTGAACTTTCGGGGTGTTCGCTCGATGCGGCAGAGATCGAAGTTGATCGACGCTTAGGATCCGCACGCGGTACCTTGCAATGGTATTCACTTGACCACTGGCATGAACGGCTGGGGGTGAACATTGCTGATCTAGAAAAAGAACTCGAACATTTAGTCCAAATTCGACCCGGAGCCCTCGAGTTCCTCGAGGCATTGAGTGAATCCCGTTACCGCGTAGTCCTCGCAACAAACGCACAACGAAGTAGCATGCGACGCAAATTAGAACTGACTGGAATTGAGCGTTTCTTCGATGATATCGCCTGTGCGCATGACTTTGGTAACTGCAAGGAGGAAATTTCGTTCTGGCGATCCTTTACGAACGCGCTTTCCATCGACCCGACAAGGTCCCTATTTATCGACGACAATCAAAACGTCCTGGAAACGGCCAGTCAATTCGGCCTCGCCTATGTTTACGGCATTCGCTATCCGAGTACGAAAGGCACCTCGATTGATGATCCGAGATTCCGATGTCTTACTTCATTCGATGAACTATCGTTTGCGAGCAATGTTAATTCGTTAGGCGAGCACTAAAACGGCATACCACTGACTAAGCGTTAACGTCTCGCCAAGACGAAATCGACTATCGTTGATCCTGCGTCCAGCGCTTTACGCTCGAATTTCGTCGTCGCTCGAAACTTTGCGCGCGGCGATGGTCGACCGTCACCTGCTAGGTTGATCCAACGCGGTAGCGTTTCGAGAGTTTCCAATATGGATTGTGCGTAGCTCGCAGAATCTGTGGCGATAAATAATCGTCCATGGCGATGCAAGCGAGATTCGATTAAGTTAAAAAAACCCTCTTGGAGTAGACGGCGTTTGTGATGTCGCTTTTTCGGCCACGGATCCGGGAAAAAAATTAAAATTCGTTCGAACAACGGCTCCGATCCCGGCGGCAGAAAATCCCAAATATCCTGATCAGAGACGCGAATGTTCGACAGATTTGATTCCGCGGCGCGGTGGAGTAAACGGCCTAGCCCGGGGCGATACACTTCTACTGCTAGGAAATTTTCATTCGGTGAGCGCCTAGCAAGCTCCAACAAGCATGTACCGTCGCCCGATCCGATTTCTAGTGTCACCGGGGCATCGGCTGAGAATTCTTCCGCAAGCTCTGCCGCGCTTGAACATTTCGATAATTCATAACGATCCCAGTTTTGCTCGAGCGCTACGCGTTGCGCGCGAGTAAGTCGACTATCACGCCGAACAAAACTTCGAATGGGATTTGGGCTCATCGGTTTCAATGTGGTCATGCTCGCTAGAGCCGCAAGAGTAATTCGAGTTTAGGTCGGCGACACAACGCTAGAGATCGACGATTAACCCTTCGTGTGCGACATGGCAATCCATAGTCGATTTGCGTTCACGGATAATTTGCATACAGTCGTTGTGAATCGCATTAATCTTTTCGTCGTCGTAGGTCGGATCGTGGTGGTATAGGTACAGTGCCTTGACGTCGGCGTCGATGGCAAAATTTACCGCATCGACGTAGCACGAATGTCCCCAACCGCGTTTTTTATTGTAATCGTGTGGCGTGTACTGCGCATCGTGGATGAGAATGTCGATACCGCGTATTTCATCCAGTTCGGCGTTGCGCTCTTCGTTCTCAATTTGTTCGAGCAGTTTGTGTTCCTCGGCATCAAATTCGTCGTGGCGACGTTCGATTGACGATTTCAGGAAATCAATTTCGTTGTCCGATACATAGACGATTTTTTTCCCCGCCACATTAATCCGGTAGCCATAGGTAACTCCGGGATGATGCACGTTATGAAAAGTCAATTCGATCGGGCCGTGGGTGATCGCTTCTTTTGATGGACTCAAGTATTCAATATCCGCCATCCACGTTTCCGTCTCAACCGGAAAATATGGCGCTTTCATTTGGTTTGAGAGGCGGCTTTCGATGTCCTCTGCACCCTCCCCCGGTCCGAAGAACTTAATCTTCCAATCCGGTGAGAAAGCCGGCTGAAAAAATGGTAACCCGCAAATATGATCCCAATGGTAATGCGTAAACACGACCAACATCTCAGAGATATCAGCTTTTCCGATGAGTTCTTCGCCAAGCGGGATAATGCCAGTGCCGCCATCGCATACGAGCAAATGATCGCCCGAACGGATTTCTACGCACGAGGTGTTGCCGCCAACCCCAAGATGAGTTTTTTGTGGAGCCGCATAGGAACCCCTAACGCCCCAAAACCGCAAGTACGAATCAGCCATTCGTCGCGAATTCCTGTTATACCGAAGCGGTGTATCTTACAATAAGTTCTTCAATAACTTTCGTCGACATTGGCTTTGCGACAAATTCCACGACCCCAAGTTCCTTGGCGGCAACTCGGTCCTGGGCGTAGTCCTTAGAACTAATCACCACCGTTGGCGTGTCTTCGTGCAGTGGTAACCGACGTAGCTCCTGCAAAAACGTCAATCCGTCTTTTTCCGGCATGATGATATCTAAAAACAATAAGTCAGGGCGGTGAGTGTCAAGATACTGCAACGCGTCATTTGCCGACCCGAACATTTCCAGCTCCACGTCCAACGGCGCGATGGCACGTTCGAAGAACAGACGCACCGTCGAGCTGTCATCAACTATAACCACCGTTGGTTTTTTCACTGGCATGCGATCGTATTTCTAAACCCAAGCATCGTGCTCGTGCGAGATTTTTCCTTAGTATCTAGCTGTAACATACTGACATTGCAATTATTGTAGCTGACCTTGCGGCCATTACATCACATTTTTTTGCGTCGATACGCAATTAGGGTGAATTTCATGGCCATCATACCCCACGAGGGTCGATCTGCGAGGTGTTCTCGTTCACAGCGTGGCGAGACTATTTTTCCGCTCAATAAACAATCGTCATTGCGCAGCGCCGTGACCAATCGGCTCCTGCGCGTGGTTTAACTCACCACTGCAAAAGCATAGAATTGCGAGCGCAGAAGGTTTGTAAAGGCATAGGCCCGCTGAAAAATTTATGGCTCGTGGTAGCGTCAGTTCTAAGCTTGTTCGACAATCAGGTTCGAGCCCGAAAGGTCTGTCAGGTAGGTCTGGTAATGCTGAGCGCTGCGATGAGCGTTACTTCAGCCAGTCAATTGCGGGTGTAGTTCAATGGTAGAACATCAGCTTCCCAAGCTGAATACGTGGGTTCGATTCCCATCACCCGCTCCAGATCCGCGACAAATTAATTAGACATCATCAACTTGAACAGTATCTCAGAAATCAGAAATTTTGATCTCGAAAC